>QXXW01000032.1:0-22882 GCA_009887255.1 Candidatus Poseidoniales archaeon
TGTTTGGTCCGGTGTTGACCGTGACCCCGTTCGAAACGGATGAAGAGGCCTTGAAGATGGCCAACGACACACCCTTTGGATTGCTCAACGGCGTGTGGACCAACGATTTGGGACGTGCCCACCGCATGGCAAGAGATCTCGAATGCGGCATGGTTTCCATCAACGAATACCCCATCACGTTCCCACAAACCGCCTTTACAGGTTGGAAGCATTCTGGAATCGGTGTTGAGCAAAGTCAAGATGCCCTTCGTTTCTACACGAAGGTCAAGAACGTCAACGTGAAACTATGAGGCGATGTTATGACCGTGGAATCTGAGCAGATGGAATCGGTTCGTCTCATTCGGATGGGCGGTCAATCGTCTACCCAATCGTTTTCTCGAACCTTTCTCCCACTCATCGCCCAAGCGATTGATGACGGTTTAAGCGACCATGCCACAAAGGCCATTGTGCTCACAGGAGAGGGTCGTTTTTTTTCGGCAGGTGCCGATATTCAAGCCTTCCAATCCTCCATCGATGAGAACGAAGCGCCCGCTTTAATCCGGTCGTTAACGGGTGTCCTTCATCCATTGCTTCAACGCATTCGGACCTCGTCGACGGTGGTCATCGCTGCCCTGAACGGCGTATCAGCAGGTGGCGGGCTGGGCCTTGCCCTCGCTTGCGATGCCCGAGTTGGAAATCATGACGCTCGAATGGCCGCTTCTTATGCCGGCATGGGGTTGTCTCCGGACGGTGGGACCACTTGGCTGCTGCCGCGGTTGGTCGGTGAACAGTCTGCTCGCCGTTTTTTCTTCCAGAACGAGGTTTGGACGGCTCAAAAGGCGCATGAACTTGGCGCCATTGACCTTCTTGTGGACGAAGCCTCCCTCTTGGACACGGCCATTGCCATGGCCAACGATTGGTCTTCGTGGGGCTCACACACCAAAGAAGCGACCAAGCATCTTCTTCACGTTCAAGCCGACAACGACTTTGGAACACACTTGGACCACGAACGAACCCTCATTGAGGCAGCTGGCACCACGGAGGCCTTCAAGGAAGGTGTGGATGCCTTTCTCAACAAGCGAAGCCCTGAATTCAAGTGAGTTAATGCATCACGAATTGCATCTCAGTCTGCTTTTTATTACCGGACAATCTCATGAGGGCCACGATAAGGGCAATCAATCCACCACACAAGCCGCAACATCCAACGGCTCCTGAAATGAATGCACCAGCGCCCAGCCCAATCGCCTCTTCGAGAACGGGAAGAAACGTTGCGTCGAGGTCGACAACGCTCATGTTGATGCCAGCATCGTTGGTGATCGTGTAAGTCTCTCCTACCTCACAATCATGCTCCTGTGTCCAAGTTTCGGTGTCTTCATCATACATTTCCAAGGTGTGGCAAATACGTGCAACGATGATGTGGTCGGTGATGTCAAAATAATCCTCCTTTGCGTTGGAGTCTTGGCCAGTTTCCATTGAGCAAGAAACCCTTGCAATTTGGTCGCTGACGTCCGTCCCATTGGCGTCGGTGATGGTGAAGTTCACACCCTCGCAAGCATCCATGATGCGGTTCCCGTCTAAATCCGCCTTTGTGTCTCCGGGAATCAACAAGTACCAGCCCTCTTCACCGGCGAGGTCAATATCGGTGTGGGTGAGGTTGACGCTATCACCATGCTGCGTTGTGTAGTCTTCAACGGACAGGTCCGAGAACACCCCTGTGACGGCGGATCCAAACACACCAGCAACCACCAAGGCCAGCACACCAAGGCCCGCCAGCACACCAGCAACCACGAACGCTCCCTTGGGGCCAGCCTTTTCGTTTTCAATGCTGATACGGTTCATTGAATTTATGCCCGTTGCAGCGATTGGTGTGGAGAGGCCACCAAGGTTTGCCGAGGAGGGTGGCACACCAGTTACGCTGGCCTGTTGATGAAGTTCGTTCGCTGAGGGGACGGTTGCATCAACAGCTTGTTGCTCGATGGCTTGCAATTTAGGTTGTTCGTCGTCGGGTGTAGGCCACATGAAGTTCACTTCGGTACTGAATCCTCGCTCCTGTGGGCAATAAGTCAATCGGTTAAGGTCCATTTGTCGTCCAGAAGGTGATGGCGCTCCTCAGGTTCTCCGGAGGACCAATCGTAAATGCCGACCCCGCTTTTTTTGCCAAGGGAACCTTCAGCGACCAATTTTTCGAGCAGAGGGTGAGGTTCGTACGCATCGTCTCCAAACGAGGCCTGCAGATTTAGGAGAATGTCTCTGCGGACATCCAGCCCAACCAAATCACTCAGGGCCAACGGTCCCATTGGATGTCGGTAGCCCAACACCATGGCGGTATCGATGTCTTTCGCACTTGCCACTCCATCGGCCAACATGCGAATGGCCTCGTTGCCCAACACCACGCCCAGTCGACTTGTGGCGAACCCCGGGACGTCCTTGACCAAAATAGTGGTTTTTCCCATCGCTTGACCAGCCGCTTCTGCTGCGGCCACCGTTGCGGGCGATGTGCTGCTGTGACGGACCAGTTCAAGCAATTTCATGATGGGTACCGGGTTGAAAAAATGCATGCCAATCACCCTCTCAGGGCGAGATGTAGCGGCGGCGATGTCGGCAATTGACAAGGATGAGGTGTTGGTCCCGAGAACGGCATGTGGGGGTGCCAGTTCGTCCAATTGTGCAAAAATAGATGCCTTCAGTTCAGGCAACTCCGGCACCGCTTCAATGACCATGTCGGCTCCTTCAACCGCTTGCGCCATGTCGTTGAATGGCTGAAGGTTGGCGGACCATTCGGCTTTCTGCTCAGCCGTGGTTTTCCCTCGTGCAATGCCTTTGTCCCAGAACGCATTGATTCGATTCATTCCCCGCTCAAGGCCGTCTGGAAAGGCATCGAACAAACGGGTGGTCCATCCGGTCTGAGCGCAAACTTGAGCAATGCCTGCACCCATGGTTCCTGCGCCGATGACGGCAACGGTGGTGATGTTCATGGAGCCTCCAAGGGAGGTCTGTTCATGATGATTGCCCGTCGGCTTTCTGGGGTCGTTGTGCCACCACGACACCTCCGACTATGAGGCCAAAAGCGACGGCGAGGGATGGGCCGAGTTGCTCTCCTAACAGCGCCCAGCCCCCGAGGATCCCAAAGGGGGGAACGAGATAAACGTAGAACGCCGCTTTACCTGCCCCTATGGTGTGGATGCCATCTGCAAACCAAACGTAGGCCACCACCGTCGAGAACACCGCCAAGAACACAATGCCAACCCAAGCAGACGCCGAAGGGTTTGGCCATCCGTGCTGAACCATTTCGATTCCGGCCCACGGGGTAAGAATGAGCAACCCCACCACCGAGGACCACACGGTGAGAAGGAGTGGAGTCATCGGAGCATTGGCGTCACTGGGTGTTTCAGTCATTGTTTTCTTCATGAGAATCGAGGAGCAAGCCCATGCGAGCGCTGATGCTGCAATGAACAGGTTGCCCAACCACCGGCCTGCGGTTGGGATGTCGATGTTTGGTGAGGCTGCAAACAACACCGTTACGCCGGCGACGGCTAACATCAATCCCCCAACGAGCCTCCAACTCATACGCTCGTCGAGGAAGAACACCGCGAGCATGGCCGTGAAGAGTGGGTTGAACGTGATCATGAGTGACGCATCGCCAGCGGCGGTGTGTTTCATGCCGTACATGAACAAGGCTTGGTAACAAAACGTTGAGAAAAACCCAATGGCAAAAATCACCTTCCATTGAGAGGGCGAGGGTGTGATCCACCGGTTGGTTGCTTTGAGGTAGGCGAGAAACATCAACACGACGAGGATGTAACGCAACCAGGCACCAGAAATGGGTTCAATGTTGCTTGCAACGACCCTGCCTGCTGGCCAACCCAGCCCCCAAATAGCAGCAACGACCACGAGTTTGAGGTGGACGGCAGCATTGTTCATTCAAATCGCTCCAAGCCCAGCTGGAGCATCCGCGTCCTCGGCAATCCGATTTCGGGGAGACCCGCAGCAGGGGCATGGAGTTTGAGACCTTCAAGGCGACTCACGTACAAACCGTAACTAGCGATGTCGTCGGGCCTGTAAGGTGTGTTCAGGCCCATGGCGTCAAGAGCAAGGCATGCCTTCTGTGAGTAGATGGGGTATCGATTGGTTGAGAAGTGCATCCACTCAGAAATTCTCTGAGCATCAACATCGTCGAGCGTCATCAGATGTTCAAGGTGGGCCACATCGGGATACGAGGCTGTACGCAGCACCATCTCGACCTCGTTGACCACGTCTTCTGGCCAGGCGTACGGGTCCCGAGAAGACCACGCATCAGCGATGTGGACGTGGTCGATGGAGTGGTCCTTCTCAATGGCGTACAAGGCTTCGAGGTAGGTGCGATCTTCGTAGGCATCCGTCATCAACGAAGGAAGTTCGTCAAAGAAGCGTTCGCAACGGTCCACATCTACGCCGTACAAGGCGACGGGAATCATCGTTGTTCACCTCGCTCAAGCCTTGGCACCAATACCGGAGGCGATTTGGCGAGCCGTCATTGGCTTCTCAGCAACCCATTGTTGCTCGAACAGATCCTTCAGGCTCTCCTCGTCTTTGGCGGTAGGCATGTGAGCGGCCATGTAGGCGTCCCATTCCGTGTCGGTTCCTTCGAAAGCAGTGCCTTCAACGGTCATGCGCTGTCGCTTGAAGTTTCCAATTTCCCGATTGAAGTTCTCATGGGGGACGTAAAGTTTGGCAGCACCCTCAGGGAGATACCCGCACAACTTTTCGACTTCATGGACAATTTCAGCATGGTAGTGCCCACGGGCTTCCTCGTTAAGGGTGGCTTTCTCCAATTCAATGCCGGCTTCGAGCTTTTTACGCTCATCCCATCGTCCTTTGACGCCCCAGACATATGCCCAGTGAGCCGAGGAGGATTCGTCTACACCAAACAGATCGTGTGCTGTACAAACCCACTTGTTGATGTATCGCTGAAGCATGTCCAATGGCACAACACCGGCTTTGATGATGCGGCGTAGGCCATTGGATCCGGTTCCGAGGTGGAAGGATTCCTCTTTGAGCATCGGTCCCATGCTTGCTGCGAGTGGCTTGAACGCTGAGGTTGAGAGCATGCCGAGTTGGAACTTGCCGTCTCGGTCAACAAACATCGTGTAGCAGAAGAAGTCAAGCCAGTGGGGCATGGGTCGATTGAAGGCTCCGAGCAATCGGTCGCCATCCTGGGCGTTGCGCTCAAGCAGTTTTTGTGCTTCCCGTCGTCCTTGTTGACCGAAATAGGTCATCAAGAGGTAGGCCATTTGCCAGCCGTGTCGTTGCTCCTCCGCCATGATGCGGGCAGCAGCGTACCTGTCGTAGTCTGTGGGCGCTGTGGCCAGGAGGTGGCGTTGTTGTTCAACTGAGGCGAATTCTGTGTCTCCTTGGACGGTGATCATGCTGATGAGGGCGTCTCGCATGCTTTGGTGTGGAACTTGCAAGGAGCGTTCCCATTTGGCACGTCCTTCGTAATCGCCGAATTCAATGACTTCGCCAGCACGTTCCCAGTCGAACTGAATGGAGAGGTCGAAATCGCCCATCCACTCGCGCTTGTATCCGACGGTGTCTTGCCATTGCTCAAAGTTGTTGATCCAGTCGTCCCATGTCTTCGGTAGATTGTCCATGGGGATGACTGAACCCCGACCCTCTTATACCCTTTACGAACATGTTCGCACGAACATGTTAGCCCGACATTCGCCTGATGTCGTCCGTGAAGGCGTTAAACACCGAAGATTCAATGCGCTGGAGCAGGTGAGAAAGAGTGGATTTGGCCACACCCAAGAGTGCTGCGAGTTCCGTTAATGAAATTCTCCTCGGTACGTCCCAGTAACCTTCCCGCGAGGCCACCTCAAACACCTCTCGCTGTCGTGGCGTGAGAAGTTGCGCGTTTGTGCTTCGCGTCGAGAGCAGTCGGTAAGGGGTTTCATCGCCTTTGAATCGTGCGATCAATTCTCGCATCTGCTCTTTGCTTCCCTCAACCGTCCATTCCACCCAACCGTCTTGCACTTCGAACGGTGTGCGAGGGACGACGCCAAGGTCAACCAGGGGCCGCAAAAACCCCCCTCCGCCTGCGGAAATGTTCACGTTAAAGTGCCCTTCATCCAACAAGGTGAGGTCGTCAATTCCAGCATGGGACTCGACCGTGGCGTTGAGCGGCTCGTTTGACCAGCATCTCGCTGTCCCTCGTCCTCGGCTCAGTGGCATGTGCTGTTCAATTCTGAGCGTTGCCAATGGATTGGCCCTCGTCACGTCCCCTGCCCAATGGCCGTCGGGAAGTCGAACATCGATGCGAAGCTGCTGGGGCATGGACGGTCCTCAATGATGGTTCAGAGCGGGCGTGTAACTTCGTTGCGCACCACGGTGCGGCTGGTCACATCGATAAGTTCGTTGTAGGTCGTGCTGGAGTCACCCGCCACGACAACGCCGGGAAGGTAGCCATCGCACACCCCTGCAGCTGCGAAGATGGCATCTTCGCTCTTGCACAGGTCGTCGGCCTCCCACAAGCGGGTTAAATCGTCGTTCACCATGGTTGCAGCTCGTGCTTCTTCTTCGTCCGAACGGAACACCAATCGTCCTTCGAACACGCCTCCAAGCCCCCGAATGGCAGTAGCAGAAATAACCCCTTCTGGTGCAGCCCCAATGCCCATCAACATGTCGTAGGGGCCGTCATCTTTTGCTGCCCATAGGGCTCCTGATACATCGCCGTCGCCCATCAGGTGCAACTGAGCACCGGTGGCCTTGATCTCGTTGTACAGGTTCTTGTGACGCTCACGTTCGAGAGCAACGATGCGAATGTCCTCAGCCGGGCGATCAAGAACGTGCATGGCTTGTTCAACGTTGTATGCGACGCCTCCGTCCAGCGACACATGCCCATTCAATGCAGGTCCTGCAGCTATTTTGTCCATGTAACAGTCGGGAGCGTGGAGCAAGGTTCCTCTCGGTGCAGCCGCAAGGACGGCAATGGAATTTGGGGAGTTGCTGGCGCAGTTGTTGGTGCATTCCAACGGGTCCACCGCAATGTCAATTTTCGTAGCGCCGATCTGACCAACCATGGAACCCAACGGTTCACCGATGTAGAGCATGGGCGCCTCATCCCGTTCGCCCTCGCCGATGGCCACTCTGCCGTCGAAAGGGACGTTGTCAAAGGTGCGCCGCATGGCTTCCACAGCGGCATCATCGGCAGCGTTCTTGTCGCCCAATCCTCGCCATGCAGCGCTTGCAATAGCGGCTTGATCTACGGCTTCCATGAAGTGGTGCGCAAGGTCAGCAGTGGTGCCCATGGTTCGGTTGGGTCGCGGGGAACGAATGAACCCAACGGTGGCGTTGGTTGCTGTCAGTTCTTTGGTTCACCAAAGGAAAACACGCTTGTTGTGAGCAAGAGCAGGACCAATATTTTGCCAAAGTCCCACAGCAGAAACGGTTCTGTGCCCCATTCAAAGGCGAGGCTCATGCTGACATTGTACGATTCTGCAAGCCACCACGTCCCAGCGGCATAGACGGGTAGCATGGCCAGTGCCCAGCAAATCAATTGTGCAGGGACATCTGCGATGTTTTGCCGATGAGAGCGGTCCATGCCTTCGGCAACAATGGCTGAAGCAAAGGGGAACGCCAGCAAGTAGCCGGCTGAGGGTATGAGTTGGCCAGCGTCGACAATTCCACTTGCGCCACCGGCGAAAAATGGAGCTCCAAGCGCTCCCAGGCCGATGTAAAGCAATCCTGATGTGAAGGCATCGTTGCGTTTCAAGTAGACGCCGGTCGCGAGCACACCCATTGTTTGGAAGGTGAACGGCACGGGAGTCCACGGTGTGAGGAAAGAGGCCTGCGCCAACAGCGCTGTCAAGCCGGCAAAGAATGCAATGCCGGCCAATCGGTGGTTGGTTTCAGCGTTAACGTCGCGAAGGGCCAAGTGCCAAGAAAGCGGATGGTGCAGGTAGGAGTTGCCCATGAGGTGGCGTGTGAGACACCGACTGTATTGTATTTTCTTAACTCAAGAGCCCTTGAACTTCTGAATCACTCTCAGGTGATCGATCGAAGCCGAGGGGTATTGGCCGTCTTGATCCTTCTCCAAGGATTTCACCATGTCAAACGCACACAGCAACCCTGCGGATACACCGGTGAGTGCTTCCATTTCGATGCCTGTTTTGTAGTGGGCGGAGACTTCAACGGTGCACCAAAGGTAATGCTCATCCCAACGCCATGACACAGCGGTACCTTCCAGCGGGATGGGATGGCAGTGAGGAATGATGCGAGGTGTTTCTTTGACCGCTTGTATGGCTGCAATGGTCGAGGCTTCAAGCACATCGCCTTTCTTGATGTGGCCCTCCACGATGGCGATCTTTGTATCCTTTCGAAGGGTGAGCCTCCCTTCAGCGGTGGCCCGGCGCTCAACGACGGGTTTGTGTCCAATTTCGACAATTCCTTCAACACGGTGTTCCTTCATCCCAATCCTTCCTTCCAAGTTTCTCCAGCAGTAGTGACCTCTTTTTTCCACAACGGTGCCTGCCGTTTGAGTTCATCAATGAGCCATGAACAGGCAGCAAACGCTTGCTGTCGGTGCGGGCTAGCGACATGAATGGCGACGATGGGTTCGTTGGGCTCAACCGCCCCAATTCTGTGGGCCATGGCCACAGCCATCACGCCTTGGTCGGCCATGGCTTCTCTCGCAAGGCGTTCAAGGACACTTTCCAGCTGGCCTTTCCATGCGTCAAATTCCAATCGAAGGACTTGGTCCTCGCCTTCTGTGCCCCGAGTCAGGCCGACGAAGGTAACGACTGCGCCGCAGCCTTCGGTGTCAAGCTTGGCCAAGAGGAGCTGAGGGTCAAGTGGCCCCACCGCCTCCAACACCACCAAGCGCTCAGCCATGGTGTTGCGAAAGCAATCGGTGATTCAAACCCAACGGCGTTGGGCAACGGTCGCAGCCTTCGTTGTCATGTGCGATTAGCGGATTCTTCATAACACACCTTAGGGTGGGGGAAAACATGAGCGACCTCTATGGATTGAAACTTGAACCCATGTCCAACCGACTTGTCAACTACGGCGTTACTGAGAACGGCATTGCCATGATTGAACTGACATCGAACTCGGCTGGAGCCCCCCTCGAGGGCCCAAACGACCGCTCTCCCAACACATACACACACGCCATGATGCGAGACATTGACGAAGCCATCGTTCGAGCTCGATTTGATGATGACGTGACGTGCATCGTTCTGACCGGCAACGGGGCTTCCTTCTTCTCTGCAGGTGCTTCCATTCAGATGCTCAACAGCGTCACACCCGGTTTCAAGTACAATTTCTGCCTTCACGCCAACGAAACCCTCTCCCGACTGGAACAAACGGCGAAACTCGTCGTCTGTGCCATCAACGGTCACGCCGTCGGTGGCGGCCTTGAAATCGCCATGGCTGCTGACATCCGCATCGCACGAAAGAACTCGGGCAAGGTTGGTCTTCCTGAAATCAACCTCGGTGTGTTGGCAGGAACCGGCGGGACCGCTCGTCTCACTCGCCTCATTGGCAAGGCCAAGGCCCTTGAAATGATGGTTACTGGTGAACTCATGTCCTTTGAGGATGCTCACGCTTGCAACCTCATCAACCACATTTGGGAAGGCGATGCGAACGACTTCCGCAGAGACATTTTGGACTGGTGCAGTCAGTTTACCCTTCCCAACAAGGCTGTCAAGGCCGTTGGAAACATCAAGCGTTCCTGTCAGACGGGACCAGAGATTCCGTTCGAATACCACTTGGCATTGGAGCGTGAACTCCAAGCGGCTCTGTTCAACAGCGCTGACGCCAAAGAAGGCATCGCTGCTTATGTGGAAAAGCGCGTGGCCAACTTCACTGGCCAGTGAATCGACGTGGTGGTTTTGATGGCAGAATTTCATGTCCCGGCTGATGTCCCTAACGAACTGATCGAGACCTACATCGAGAACATGAAGCAGGCCACGGCCGGCACGGGTTCAATGAACCTCTTTGCATGTGATCAAAAAATCGAACATCTCAACGATGATTTTTACGACGGCGGACAGAAGGTACCCCTTTCTTCCAACGACCCTGGTCACCTCTTCGAGATCGGAGCCAGAGCTCACGCAGCAGGGACCATTGGGGTGTTGGCGGGTCAATGCGGTCTCATCGCTCAGTATGCTCGCGATCATCCGGATGTTCCCTATTTGGTAAAACTGAACTCCAAATCTCATTTGGTGAAAACCGCACAGCGCGACCCCATCAGTCAAGCGCTATGGGACATGGACGACGTCATGTCAATGGTGCACAACGGCATCAATGTCGTGGGCATCGGTTACACGGTCTACATCGGCAGTGAGTTTGAGCATGAAATGCTCACAGAGGCTGCTCAATTCATCCGACAAGCACACGAGTTGGGCATGATTTCAGTTGTGTGGATGTACCCTCGTGGTCAAGCCGTTACCGACGAAAAAGACCCCCAATTGATCTCAGGCGCAGCGGGTGTGGCCAGTTGCATCGGTGCTGATTTTGCAAAGGTGAACTACCCCCGGGCATGGGATGGGATGTCTCAGCCGGAATCTCTCAAGATCGCAGTGGAAGCAGCGGGTCGAACCGGTATCATTTGCTCGGGGGGAGGAACGCTTCCTCCACGTGAATTCCTTCAGCGACTCCACGACCAAATCAACGTCTCGGGTTGCCGAGGTGCGGCCACGGGTCGAAACATTCACCAGAAAGAAACCGAAGAGGCCGTTCGTATGACCGCAGCGTGCCACGCCATCATTTGCGAAGGTGCCTCGGTTGACGATGCCATGAGCATCTATCAGTCTTGAATGCGTGGTGCAAACCGCTCGACCGGTGGTTGGATCAAACATACCATCGTGACGACTTGGGAAGTGCTTCACGTCATGCATCCAGGTTTAAACAACTCTTGAATTGCTATGCTCAACATTGAGCCTGCTCAATGAGGGTCAAGTCCAGAGGGTTGGACTTCAGAGCTTTTCGTCGGTGGTGGTGGTGAAGTTGCCTTCACTGTCAACGATGATGGGGGTGCCTTCGATCCATTCGGGGCAGTTGTCGGAAACCCAGTTGCGAGTGGCCCATTCACAAATGTCGTAGCCGCCTGACAAAATCCCAGATCGCTTGATGTAGCCCACCTTGACAATGTCCTTGTCCTTGGAGAGCACGTTGCCCAACTGTTGGCTGGTTGTTCCGTGTCGCATCGTGCTGTTGATGTGTTCCAGAATCTCTGCGGTGTTTCGAGGGCGCTCGCCTAGGAATTTCTTAATTTTCTCTCGGATTCTGGTTGTCTTCATCGTTGTTCCCTCCTGTTTTTACTCGCACCTGTATGGGTTTGAGCCGATGTTTTACAGGAACGAGGCCGCTGATATAATGCTTCCTCCAGAAATCAACCGTTGGTTACCATTGGTGACGAATTATCGGTGTTTTTTCTACATCTTTGGGCTGCGCTGTAAGGATTCACCCACCTTTCCACAGGAAATATGTAACTTAATGTAACTAAGTAATCCCCTAATGCGATGTTTTAATTCCATCGCCCTCTTCGGAGATAACAAGGTGACGAAACATGTCTGGGCAAAACATCAGATCTTCCGTCCATCGACAGGTCCTTCTTCACCTGAGGCGCCGCCCGGCTACGGTTTCCCAACTCGCTCAGGCTTTGAATCTTCGAATGCCTCATGCATCGCTGGCTTGCAAGCAACTCAAGGTTCAAGGATGGGTCCATCGTGACGAATCGAGCGGATTGAGAAACGCTCCGTTTTCCTTGACACACGAGGGGCTTGCTCGGTTGGATGCGGATGCACTCGCAAAAATAGGCGCACAATTCAACGATGTTCCTCGACAGCAAACCGGAGTCGTTCTTCAATCAGAAGGGAAGGACGTGCTGATTGGTTACCTAGAACCACCCGATTCCGCCTTCGTGTTTGTCCCGGAACGAGCCGATTGGGTGGACGATGGTTCCACGGGAAACAAAGGGGGGTGGTGGCTTCATGCACCACCTGAAGAACTCCGATGGTACGATGGTGCAACGTTGGATCCTGTTCCAGCCCCCGTTCCATCGGACGCCATGGTGCTTGAATCCTTTACCAGTTCCTTGACGATCGGTTTGGTCAGGGCTCGCCTCATTGAATCGTCCTCAACGATGAGTTTGGTTCGCGGCCGGTGGTTTTCCCCTTCGTCGATGAACCAAGCTCCTCTCGTTTTCGGTCAAGGCCCGGTACGAATTGGTTCCATCACAGGGACCACCCTTCCCTTTGGGCCACCGCCTCAAAGTTGGGCGGATGTGCCAAACACTGCTGAACGCCGGATGCTGGTCAATGCCTACATCGAATTCTCCGTGGTGTTAACCGATTCAGGCGCCCCAAAACCTTCCCGTTTACCCTATGCTGTTCTTCTCCCCTGGCTGTTCAATCGACACCCAAGGATGTCAGAAAGTAAGCGCCAGGCGTTGTGGTCGGGGTTGACGACATCATTGGCTGAGGGAGGACTTGCGACTGGGGCTCTGGAACGGGCCGTCGTTTCCGAATTCGGAACTGTGGTGTGGGACGATCACCACATCACAACAGGTGTCATCGACACACGCAACATGAAATCGACGGCTGTCTTGGCGATTTTGGAACATCTTCGTGACACTGAGACCTTGCCGTTTGTTGTGGATTGGGGCGGTGGTGCCCAGGACATGCAACGCCTGTTGGATGTGTTTAGCCATCCTGGGTGCCTGGCTGTGGTGACCAGGTCAATGGTGCAAGGGCGACCAACCTCGGAAGCGTGTTGGTTGACGTCCCACCCCGAATTCGGTGTGTTGAATGTCAACATCTCGGGTCTTCGGTTCACCATTCGTCTGCGTCCGGTAGAAAGCGGGCACCTGCGGCCACCTCGTTTTCCGGTTTCGGCTATGGAATTGCAACACGCCGTCTCAGGAAATGATTTGAACGTCGATGAGTTCTCTGGAATTTGGCCCAAGGAACACCGTTCCCTTTTGGAACAGGCCTTGTTCACACATCCGCGAGGTGATGAACGGTTAGCAAGTCGGTTGGAGCATCGCTCCCCGCTCGCTGCTTGGATCGCTTCACCTTCTGAGGAGCGTGCACATCGGGCAATGCGGATGGCCTCGCTGCTTCCCAGTGGATGGTTGGAACTGTTGGCTGTCGACGATGTCCCCGTTCACATGATGCCCGATGTGTTTGATTTCGCTGGCAAGGATTGGCAATCAAGAGCCATCCTTCGATACGCAACCGCATCTCATCACGATCCTTCGCTCCTGGAGCATTTGGCCGCCATGATCCAATCCGACATCCCCAACGCTTCTGCAGCTCTGTTGTTTCTGTGTACTGCACAACACCATGTACCGGAGTTGGCCTCGATGTTCGAGAAGGCTTCTCGCATTTGGTGGGACAAGCCCACCCATGTGAACTCTGTTCTCGAAACCGTGTTCAATGGACAGGGTGATCATAACGGTATAGCAGAGGTGCACGATTGGGTTTCCAAATCGCAACATCAACCGGCAAACAGCGATTTGGGCCATTGGGGGCAAGTCCTGACCGCCCTTCAGAAAGGCGAACCCATTCAAAGCTCAACGCAGCGGTTGTGGATGGAACGGTTCCCGTTCACGTGGTGGATGGCCTTCGCCCACCAGTGGCTGGTGACGCAACTTGCCTCGGCCTCCGGTCGCATGTGGTTGGCTCAACATCCTCTGCCATGGGTGGCCATCTTGGCGCGTACTCCTGGTGAACGATGCGGTGTCCCGGGGCACACCATGCATCATCCCGGTTTGTCCTTGGCAGCTTCCGATTTACTTCCCATTCGGTTGTTGCCAGACGGTCCGGGTGTTCCCGCGTTGAACGATCTGTTGACGATGGTGAATGCTCATGAACAACTCCAGCCGGTACCGCGTCTTCAGACCCATTCCGACGGTGGTTGGTTGGCACGTCCAGTTTCAAATTGGCCGTTGTTCACCCAAGATGTGCACTCAAAGGGATGCCCATCGATCGCCTTGTTGCTGCTCGGTCGTCAGTACGCAGCAAGGTTCAACCAAGAGCGATGAGTTCATATCGGCTGCTCTTCAGGCCCAATTACCGTACCTGCAACATCAGGCTGAGCGACTGTGAAATGAGCGATGATGTCTGACACCATGGTACGGCCGCAATCGAAGACCATGCCGACCCTTCGGGGAATGAAGTATGGTGCAATGCGGTAAACCATCGGTAGGTTATGGGTCCTTGAACGACGACAGGATGAACTCAAGACAACCACCCTACCGGACAGAACGCCCCGATGCCGAGGGTCAGGCCTCAGAGTAACCTATGAAAGAGGCCGTTAGGCGTCGGGGCACAGCCCAGTTCTCCTCCACCTGCGATGACATGAAAGGCCCAACGGGCATGCAATGTTCATGGCAGGCCCATCGTGGCGTCGTTGTTTGGTGGGCGGGACGTTTGACCGTTTCCATGCCGGCCACCGATTGCTTCTCAAATCAGCCCAGCGTCATGCAGATTTCATTGAGATTCATGTTTCATCGGATGAAATGGCCGATCTTAAGGCGACCAACATTCAATCCCTTGACATTCGCATGGCGGCAATTGATGCCTTTGTTGCTTCACAGGGCTTGAACGCCACCCTCCATGAGCTGGTGGATGCCAACGGCCCTGCTCCCCATCACGAAACAGCGGATGCCATCGTTGCCACACCGGAAACCGAAAGCCCCTGTCATGCCATCAACGATCTTCGAATGGCGAATGGGTTGCCAGTATTGGAAGTGATTGTCATCGATCATGCCTTGGCCATGGACGGTGAATGGTTGAGCTCTTCACGAATTCGACGTGGGGAGGTTGATACTGAAGGTCATCCGTGGTTTGAACCCGTTTGGAACGATCGGGTGTTGAGCATGACAAAAGCCCTTGATGGTGAATTGAAAACGCCGATGGGGACGCTTTATCGCGGTCCTGAGCATGCTCCAGATGTGGCGCTGAGTGGTGCCCTTGAGGACATGGACCTCTCTGTCAATGCCCTTGTCGCTGTGGGCGATGTTACGGTGCAAACCTTTCTTGAACTGGGTGTGAAGCCGGATGTGGCGTTGATTGACGGTCAAACCAAGAGAACGATGCTCGAACCCGAACAGCGCGTTGATCAAACCCAGTTTGAACATCGGCATGCTTTATCGAACGCTGCGGGCGAGTTGACTCCACAACTCCGAACCGCCATCGCCACTGCACTGAAAGAAACCGCTCCGACGTTAATCGACGTTGAGGGGGAGGAGGATTTGGCCCCACTCTTTGTTCACCTCCTTGCCCCTCTGGGGACGGTGGTGGTTTACGGGCAACCCCGGGAGGGCGTGGTGGTTCAAATCACCAGTTTGGCCACAAAAGAGCGCTGTCGCCGTTTGCTTTCCCTCTTCGAGGTGCTGTGATGAGCTCGCCGCTGGTGACGGTGACGGTGTGCGCGCGCAACGCTTCGGCGTGGGTTGATGCCTGTATGGAGGCGCTCACGTCCCAATCCTATCCTTCCATAGAAGTGGTGGCCATTAACGATGGCTCCACGGACGACACCGGTGACCGAATGGAGGCGTGGAAGGATGAACAAGGCCAGCGAGGTCCACCTGTTCGGGTGCATCACCAAGATGCCCTTGGCCTCTCTGCGGGTCGTCATCGGGCTCTTGAGGATTCAAATGGAGAATGGGTGGCCATTACGGACATTGATGTCCGACCAGAACCCGATTGGATCGAGAATCTAATGACCAGTTCAACGCCGGTTGATGACCGAGAACAGGTCGTAGCGGTGACCGGTCGCACCGTGTTTGAGCGAGCTGAAGACTTGGTGAGTTGGCACCGTTCTGTGGAAATTTCTTCCAAATACCGTTCACGCCCCCGCCGAACCAATCTGGCCAACGGCCCTTGTTCCATGTTTCATCGGGAAACGCTTGTGGGGGTGGGAGGGTTTGGTGCAGATTGGTACCATGCTGAAGACATGGAGGTCAGCCTCCGTTTGGTTCAATCCGGCGGTGTCATTGTGTACGCCCCTCTAGCGGTGGTTCGGCATGTTCCCGAAACTGGACTGCGTCGCTTCCTTCACAAGCGGGCGCGCGACGCTCGAGCGCACGTGCGCATCGTTCGAAAATATCCTCGTAAAGATCGGCAAGGTCATGCTTTTGATTTTCTGGGAAGTTCCTCGAGGGTGTTGCTTGCTGTCCCGTGGTGTTGTGCGTTATTGGCTTGGTCATTGGCGTCGTGGTCGGTGGCAGGTTCAACCTTCACGTTCCTCAACATTGATGGTGAAGTGTTGAAGTGGGCTGTGATGATGATTCTGTTGCTCATTCAACAGGTCACGATGTGGCGAGGTCCACTTGGCGCCGTGAATCGCGAGGTGTTGAATCACGCACCCCTCGGTCGGTTGAGGAGTTTCGCTTTGCTTCACTGGATGATTTTGAGTTGGAGTGTATCGTTGTGGTACGGGTCCGCTATGGGCGCAATCGACGCTCTTCTCGGCCGTAACGGCCATTGAGAAGTTGAATTCAATCGATGTTCTCTTCGCCGGGTGGAACTCGGCTCAGGTTGTTCAAGGCATACCCCGATGCCACCAGGGCAATGGTGACGGAGTAAACGCCCACATCGGTCCAACCTGTGTGGTTGATGCCGAACCAGAAGTAGAACACAAACCCGAGAAGAAGGCACCAAGCAGCCATTGTCCGGTAGCCGCCACCAACGGTTGGGTCTGCGAGTGCTGGCCAAGTGTCGTTGATGACCAAACTGCGAGCCCATTCACCGGCGCCTTTTGCTTCGTTGATTTTGTTGAGACCCATGGCGATGAGTCCGGAGCAGATTCCGATGAAGAGAATGTCGCCGAGCGGATTGAAACTGAACCCATCAGCGGTTCCAAAGGCATCGTTGGTCAATTCCATGGTCAGCAGACCGCCCCACGAGATGTGGTAGGTTGGGTGGGCCATGCCGAACATGTTCAGCACGGCCAGCATCAAACCCCATACTCCGAGCAGCATGAACCACTCAGCGTAGGCAGGGACCGGTTCTCCTGAACCAGCTTTGGAGTTGACGGGGGTTGGAGCATCGGTGCTCATGCGGTCAGCGAACCACGGTTGGCATTTAAGTACACCGAACGGAGAGTGAGGTGAACTGCAGCACTGGAGCCCACCAAAACATCACAAGGAGGATTGATGCTTGTAGGTAGAGTTGAACACCGAGGCGAGGTCCTCCTCGGCAGCGGTCATGATCTCAACTGGATTGACGTTCGCAGGGATGCATGAATTGATTTCCTTCGAGCGGCCATATCGCCCCTTGCTAACGGTGCGGGCGGTGATCAATCCCAACATGTCCAGATTGGAGATAAGCCCGGATATCCGTCGTTGAGTCAACGGGTTTTGGCGAATGTGCTGACAGGCTTGTCTGTAGATGTCGTAGACTTGGCCGGTAGGGACATTGCGTAGTCCGTTCTTTTCGTTCAGAAGGATGGCGGCCAACACCAACTTTTGTTGAGTGGGGAGGGTTGCAAGCACGGGGTTCATTTGGTCGGCTTCAACCTGGCTTTGAGCAGCACGAACATGTCCTTGGTTCACACGCAATTCACCAGCGAATTCCGCTTTTTCTGTGGAAATCCGAAGAAGGTCGAGAGCGCATCGGGCATCACCGTGTTCTTGTGCAGCCAATGCTGCACAAAGTTCAATCACACCCGGTCCGACAACATCTGCTTCCAACGCCAGATCAGCACGCTTTCGAAGGATGTCCTGCAGTTGTTCTGCATCATAGGGGCGAAACAGGACGTCAAGTTGTCCCAATCTTGAGCGCACCCGTGGGTCAAGGAAGTCCGTGAACTTCAAGTCGTTGGATATGCCAATGACACATGCCCGTGCCGTTTTGAGGGAGCTGTTGAGGCTCGTGAGGTTGTAAAGAAGATCGTCGCCTGCCTTGCGGACGAGATGATCGATTTCATCGAGGACAACGATGAACACACCGCCACGGGCATCCATTCGTCGAACGAGTTCTTTGAACACTCGATCGGTTGGCCAACCGGTGAACGGGATCTCTTCGTTTTCATAGTCCTCAAGCAACATGTTGCCGATGTGGGTAAGCACCCTGTATTGTGTGTCAATTTGACGGCAGTTAACCATGATGGACTCAACTTGCCGCCCAATGGCCTCGCCTTTGACTTTGAGATGGTGGCAAATGTAGTCGGTCACGGCGGTTTTTCCTGCCCCGGTTACTCCGTAAACGGTCATGTTCGAGGGGATGTGGCCTTTCAGTGCCTCCCAGAGGTTGTACGACATTTTCTCCACCTCTGTGTGTCGGTGTGGGAGGTGATTGGGGCGATGGTCGTGCCGGAGAATTTCCTTGTTCTTGAAGAGGGTTTTCTGTGACATGAACTTGTCAAAGATGTTCTCTTTCATGGGAATCGGCCTCGTGTTTTATCCTTCTTCGGGATGCGTCGTCGGGGTGCCCAACGCCGTAGTTTATCGGAGTCCGAGTCCCCCTTATATGGATGTCCCAAACGGAGAATGGGTCAATGGATTTTTTATTATTTATACCCTTGAAATCGAACCATCCCTGGCGTCATGGATTCCCATGTTCACGAACTTTTCTAACACAACGTTGGATGGTGTGTCCATGCCTGACCTGACCACTTCCACTCGTCACCGTCCATCATGTGAACCACGTGTCGGGGGTGGCTCATCGGTTCAACATCGAGCAAAGCAGGGTAGGGAGATGAAGGGGCATCGATGAAGGTGTGCGTGATCCCAATCGGGCTGGAGATCTCTTTCGCGGCTTGCTCGACATCCTTGGGCTTGTGATGGTGAGTGGAAGGCACCCAGTCAGGAAATCCCATTTCCAGTATCGACAGCGCAGAACGCTTCATCGCCTGCGTTAGGTTTTCACACGGACCGGAGTCGCCACTGTGCACAAAATTGGCTCCGTTTTGGTGCTCAAATCGATATCCAAAAGGTTCCACAGCATCTTCATGGTGGACACGAAACCGTTCCCACGACCAACCGTCATCAAGCGAACCAATGTCATCATGGCGCCATTCGACTCGATTAAGGGCGTCATCGAGGGAACCGGGAAAGGCAAGTTGACACAAGTGGCGAAGACGTTCCTCACCAAACGGCGTGGTCACCACCGTCAGGGGCTGTTGACCTTCTCTGTCCGATATGTACTTCCTCTCCAGCAGCAGGAAGGGGAACCCAAAAACGTGGTCTCCGTGAACATGCGTGATGAACACGGTTCGAATCGAAGCGACACCAATGCCCTCCCGGCGGACAGCTGCGAGCACTGTTGGCGGGGCGTCGATGAGGTGGACGTCGTCAACGATGGCTAAGGAATGCAAACGGCCATGGGGCAGAAAGGCGTTGCCCGTGCCAAGCATCCGTACCGAGGGGGACATTGGTTCTCCGAGGATTCAGCCCTACATCTTCTCATCGGTAAGCAGCGATGTGAATCCATACCAACGATGATATAGCCGCCGAAAGTGCCCAAAACCATCCGACACCGTGCGGATTGAGGCGAAGAAAATGGCTGCACAATGGTCGGCAAAAAACCCCTACATGACCGAAATCACCGAGAATTATATTCTCAATGGTGAAGGGTCACGAAAAGAAACCCGTCACATCGTGTTCGCACTTGGTGACTCCGGTTTGGATTACAAGGTTGGAGATGCTCTCGGTGTTCTCGCAGAAAATCCTCCTCACATCGTGGATGAACTCCTTGAAGTTCAGGGCTGGGACGGTAACCAAACCGTCACCACCCACAAAGGGGAGCGCACCTTGTACGAGGCCCTCAAGAAGGATTTTGAGGTTCACCTTGCCAACAAAAAGTTCGTCAAGTCTCTTGCCACCAAAGTGGTTTCAACGGGGATGAACATCTCCCTGAAGTTCGTGTCACGTCAACGCAATGCGGAAGCTTGGGACGCCAGCGGCGACGACCTCCGCCCTGCGGGGCTCAAGGCCTCGGTCCCGTCAGACGACCCGGCAGCTCAAGTCGAAGCCATCAATGCTGATGTGAAAGCCGTGGAAAACTACCTGTGGACTCGAGATTACGTCGACATCATGAGGGAATTTGACGTCAAGTACACGCCTGAGGAATTCCTGGAACTTGCTGATAAACTCAAACCTCGGTTGTATTCGATTGCTTCCTCTCACGACGCTCACCCTGGATTTGTTGAGCTCACGGTTGGCATTGTCCGGTTTGAGTACAACGGTCGGTCACGCGGCGGCCTGTGCACCCAATTCATGGCCGATGAAATCGACACCTCGGGCACCCCCATCGGGGTGTTCATGTCACCAACCAAATCCTTCGTCCTCCCCGACGACAAGGACATCGACATCATCATGGTTGGGCCCGGGACTGGAATCGCTCCATTCCGAGCCTTCATGGAACAGCGCGTCCATGACGGGGGCAGCGGCCGGAACTGGCTCTTCTTTGGCGATCAATCTGCGAAGACCGAATTCTACTATCAAGACACCATTGAAGGGTGGGTTGACGAGGGACATCTCTACAAGTTCACAACCGCATGGTCACGTGATCAAGAAGAGAAAGTTTACGTCCAACATCGACTCAAGGAGCACGGCAAGGAAGTTTGGGATTGGTTCGAGAACGGGGCGTACTTCTACATCTGCGGCGACAAGCAATACATGGCAAAGGACGTGCACCGTGCCCTCATCGACATCGCCATTGAGCACGGCGGCATGTCCGAAGACGACGCCACTCATTTCATCGAGAAAACGATGATGCGGGAACAAAAGCGCTACTTGCGAGACGTGTATTGATCCCTCACGAAACTTCAATCGAAACGACTTGGATGGCCGCCTGACGCCCAAGTTCAACCATTCGGCGGGTCCACACCGAACGTGGCCCTGGAAACGCAAGAAGATGCGTGGCGTGCTCAAGCATCTGCGCACCGAGCCCGTGATCTGCCTCCGACCGTCCGGAATCCTCCTCGTTGTCCGGACGGGGTTCACCCCAAGCCTCGATAAACACAGCGACTGGAATCCGGTTGTTGGTGGCCCACCGTTCGACCAGGAAATCCACTCCGCTGGCACCGCCCAATATGATCACATCTGGATAGCCGTTGTACTTGACCCACATCTCAATCTCGTGCTCCACGACCTCGGCATCGTAAAATTTCGAATGCCCACAGACGACCAAATTGATGACCACGCCGTCGTTGTTCAAATCCTTGCCAGCCAATTTTGCGAGAAGGCTCCGTCCGCTTGTGTGTTGTGCGCTCATGATGGACCATAGGCGTACCTTCTTATCAAGATTCGGGGCAAATTTTAGTTTAAGGTCACTTTTCCGGAAGTGCGAGTCGGGTTTGTGGGCCGTGCTATTGGCGAACAGAATCGTTCGGTCCACCCCGTTGTCAGCGACGGTCACAGGTCGCCATCAGGAAGGTCAGTCGTCGAAAAGGCCGGATGTATAATCCACAGGTTGTTCAATCGGTGGGGAATTGTTGGAGGTCATAGCAATAATCTCCATGTCTCCATCCGTGCCGTTGTCTTGGAGCGCCATTTTCCGCAACTCTCTCCCATGTGAATCCCCGCATTGGACGACAAAGCCCTTGTGTCAACGAACATGTGCACCCCCAACCTTTTTCTGATTCAGGTCCCGCTTTTTCATGTTGAACAACCGATGAAAGAGGTAAAGACGGTTCCGGGCCTGAAGGTGGTATGAACGAACTGGACGGGTCCGTACATGAGGTCCCTGTAGCGCCTCGCTTGCCTCCAGTGGGGGGTTGGCCAAAGGCCATCGTTCTGCGAATTATGGCCTTGTGCATCGCGGGCTTAGCGTTGTGGTACGACCAAGAAGGACTTGGGGCAGTGATCGTTCTCTTCGTCCTCGTCGTGCCCTTTGAACGGCTGTTCCCGCGCCATCACCATCAGGGGTTCCGGCGCCCCCATCTCGATCTCGACGTCGGGTATGCCATCGCCTCCCCAATTCTTCAGGGGGTTGGCTTGGTGGCAGCAGTTCTCGTCGGCGTGTTGAGTTTCGCTTGGCTACCGGGTCTGTTGCTCCGACCGTACATCCAAGCCATTCCAAGCCCATACCTGCTGTTTGTGGGGGTGGCGTTGTTTGATTTGGCAGGCTATTGGACACATCGATGGTATCACGAGGTCCCTCAATTGTGGCGCTTTCATGCCGTTCATCACTCGCCCGAAGACATGGATTGGGCAAGCGGGTTCCGTGCACATCCCTTTGACGGCACGCTCATCGCCCCTGCCTTCTTTTTCCTCATTGCTGCAGGTTTTCCAGCGGAAACATCGGGGCTGATAGCCCTCGCTCAAATCCTCCTCGGGTTGTTCTTGCACGCCAACGTTCGTCTGCGATTGCGCCCACTGTCCAAAATCATCATGACGCCGGAATTTCACCACTGGCATCACTCCAACGAAGACGATGCGGTTTGGAGGAATTACTCCACCTTCCTCCCACTCTGGGACATCGTGTTCGGCACATATTACATGCCGAAAGAGAAACGTCCATCGGTGTACGGCATCGACGAACACATGCCGATGACGATGGTTGAGCAACTTCGTTATCCGTTGCTCGGGATGGGCAATCCATTGGGATATTTGCGTCACCCCCTCCGTTCTTTCAAAGCGATGCTCAGAGGCATCAAAGCCCTTCTTCGTGTCATGCGACGGTCAATGTTTCGACCGCGTAACCAACCGTACCGTCTCGCCGTGGCCCATGTGAATCGGCGGGAACCGAGCGGTACGAATAAAGAACGTACGCCTTGATCGGTCACCTGCAGGCCGATTGAACGAACCTCTCTTTGCGCAGTTGCCGTTGACGGAATGACGGCCCCTCATGCTTCCTTTTATCCGTAAAACCGGTGAAAAGGTTATGTAATCAGGTTCTGATGGTAGGCACATGCATCGTTTTGGATGGGTTGCTGTTCTTGCCCTCAGTCTCATGTTGCTGCCAACCGCTTC
>QXXW01000033.1:0-9722 GCA_009887255.1 Candidatus Poseidoniales archaeon
TCGTTGACGATCACCGTTCACCCTTACCTGCTGGCCAACTGGCCCAAACCTCTCTCGTTTCTGCCTTACAGGCTTTGGATTGTCCCTAAAATGCGGCGCTACCTTCGCAGCGTCACCGCAGGGTTTGCCCATGTCGCCACGACCGGTAAACCGGTGCCGCGCAACCATTTCGGGCGGCATTCTTGGTTTTCTTGAATGGAATCGTGTGACCGAAGGGATGATGTTTTACCGGCGTTTAGCCGCGGGCATGGTCTTCACCCACGATATGGCTGACTGGCTGAGTTTCAACATCGATAAAGCCTGGTTGGAAGAACACATCTCTTGGAAGGATTTCGGCACCGGTGTGCGTCTGGGCAAGCTCAAGCGAGAAGACGCCACGTCGCTGGTGTTGTACGAAGCGCAATCCGAAGTGGAAGTGAACGCTTTCATGCCCCACAGCCACCCGGGCGGTGAATGCTACGTCGTTCTCGAAGGCGAAGTGTGGGACGAAGACGGCACCTACCCCACCGGATCCATCGTCTGGATGAACCGGGAAACCACCCATACGCCCAAGACGCGTGGCAAGACACTGATTCTCGTGCTTTGGCCCGAGGGCGTCAAGACCGCTTGATTCGGAACGGTTCCAACTCAGGCTTCGACTGCAGGTGCAGCGTCGTCCATGTTCCAGCCCATCACGCCAGACAGAGCAGGCATGCCCCACAGGAGGATTGGCATGATCGATTCAGGAAGAGCAGCAGCCGGCTCACCAAGCATCTCGAGACCCATTGCTGCGCTGAGGATGAACCACACGAACATGGGTCCACAGAGAACGGCGGCGAGGCGAGCTTGAGCCTGACCTTCGGTCATGAAGGCCGCGTAGAAAAGGTAGACACCGGTCACCAACACAATGCCAATGAATGCGAGTTCATCGTTGCCGTATGTCGCATAGGACTCACCTGCCCCAATAACAGTATGCCCAATAGCGATGATGATCAACCAGAGTTTGGTGTTGTGAAGAACGCTCATGGGATTACTATTCTGACAGAGAGAGTAAAATGATTTCCATGTGGAAACGGCGAAAAACCTCAGTTTTCGATGTCGTATTCACCGCTCGCCATCATACCTTCAAACAAAAAAGGCCCAGCCGGAACAACCGAGGCGATGAAACCGTGAATGAGGCCTGTAAAGGTCCAATGTTTGCCAACGCCTACGAAGAGCAACCCGATGAAGACAGTGAAGAGTCCACCGTGAACAGCGCCGAACAACGACACCATCTCTGGTTCGCCTGCGAAATACTTCATCGGCATGGCGTAGAACATCAAGATGAGGAAGGAGAAACCTTCGAGGTAGCCAATGAGCGTCACCCATTTTTTCATGCCTTAACCTCAACCATGGGCCGACTTGAACCGCACGACGGGCATTCCTGTTCGTCACTGTCACCGTAGTCGTGCTTGCATGCAGGGCAACTGGAGGACAATTCCATGGACCCCATGCCTTCAATCGCATCGCCTTGCAGCGAGAGGTAGCCACTGGCGACGTTGCCGACCGTATAGCGTCCAGCACCACCGAGGCGAACCAACAAATCCGGAGGGAGCGTCACGGTACCCGTTTCGTCAATGATGAGTTCACGGTCTTTGCTCAGGTCTTCAACGTCCACTTTTGTTCCATGCTCGGCCACGAAACGTCCGTCGCGCAGCTCCAACGAACGGTTGGCAAAGGCGGCGACCTCCTTCGAGTGGGTCACGATAAGGAAGGAAACCCCGTCGTCCTCATGCAGGTCCTTGAACAACGCCAGCACTTCACGGCTGGTGACTGGGTCAAGCGCCCCGGTTGGTTCATCGGCCAAGATCAGTCGTGGCTGGGTGATCAGCGCTCTTGCAATGGCCACACGTTGCTGTTCTCCACCACTTAACATGGCGGGCAGCGCATGGATGCGGTGCACCATGCCCAAACGATCCAGCATGGCGTCCGCCAGTTGGAGGGCCTTGCGAGAAGACACGCCCTGATGACGCAACGGTTGGGCCACGTTGTCTCGGGCATTCAAATCGGGCAGAAGGTTGCCTTCTTGGAAGATGAACGAGACCGTCTTCTGACGGAGGTGAACAAGTTCCTGTCCCGTTAAGCGGGTCATGTTCTTGCCCGCCAGCGTCACCGAGCCTGCGCTGGGTTTCATCAGCCCTCCAAGGCACTTCATGAGGGTCGATTTACCGGAACCCGAAGGCCCGACCACCGCCACGGCTTCGCCAGCCTTCATGTCGATGTGAAGACCACGAAGCGCCACGACGTTCCCGTCTTCCGCTTTGGATTCGTACACGTGATACAGACCGTCTGATTTCAAGATTGATTCGCCCATCTTCACTCCCCCTTCAGCACGCTGGCCAGGTCCGCCGTCAAAGCACGGCGTGTCGTCACCAACAGCGCCACAACCACGGCTGCGAAGACCGTGAGCGAAACGAGGATAATCTGAGTCCATGGATACACGAGGGTCCGTTCTATCGTCGTGGTGGACCCACCAAAGATTTGGAAGATGAACCCAAAGATGTCAAAGAAGCCGTTGAACGAAAGTGCCAAGCCAACACCGAGCACAATACCGAGCACCATCGAGACCATCACGATGGAGAGAATCTCAAACAGCACCAAGCGAATGATCTGGTTGGGCGAGGCCCCGATGGCCTGCAGAACCGCCAATTCCTTCTGCCGCTGGCTCAACACCAGGGACAAGAACACGAAACTGGAAGCCACGGCCGCCACGCTGGCCACCACGAACTGCAAGGAAAGCAGACCGGGCGTACCGAAGATGAGGCCGCCGTTGCGTTCGACTTCCTTGTGGGTGCTGGACCAGTCGTCCACGTTCGAAACACGGTTGTCTGCCGACATCTTGGAAGCGAGCGCTTCCAGTTCGTCGCCCTCCAGACCTTCGGTTTCAACAATCCATGTGGTTGAGGTGTAGTTGTTGGCAGCCTCGTCACCGATGAAGGAACGCCACGAATCTTCGCCAATGATGAGCGAGGAAGCAATGGTTGCCGAACCGACACCTGGGATGTATTCGTGGGTGCCCATGTAGTACATTTCTGAGGTGAACGGGGTGACTTCAACCACGACCCTCGAGTCTTGAAGGAACAGCGAGGAGGCGAGTGGAGGAGGGATTTGTGACGGTCCCGTGCTGCATTGGGTGTCCTCCGCCATCGACCCGTCGGGACATGTGGTGTTGGAGAGGGTGGCATCGCCGAGGCTGAACAGGCCAAACGCCCCGTTGAGGTTGGCGTTGGTGAAGTCGGTGTTCTCAAGCGAACCGCCCATGAAATTCACCAAAACGGTGTTCTCGAGGTTGGCGCCGGTCAGATCAGCTCCACTGAGGTCGACATCCACAAGAATGGATTCGCTGAGGTTAACGCCTGCCAAATCCGCTCCGGAGAGGTTGGTGTTGGTCAAATCAATGCGGCTCATGTCACGGTCGGCCAGATTTTGTCCCGACAGGTTGAGGTTCGACCAGTCGCTTTCCATGAACAGCGTGTAGCTGTTGAACAAGGCCATCACGTCGGTCTCGTCTGAGCCCCCGGAGGTGAAGTTGAACTGAATGCTTTCCCAAACAAAGGACATGGTTTCTGATTTTGAATCGCTTGACTTCAGCAAAACGTCGCCAAGACGGTTCTCGTCACCGCCGCGGTCCGAGCCGGGAAGATCCAACGAATAGGCCGCATCAGGTCCTGCACTGAATCCACCTTGTGTGTACGCCGCCGCTGCGTCGTCCGTATCGTCGCCTGGAAGCGCCTGTTCGCTCCAGCGCAAGACGTTCGATTGACCGTTGAGCAGCACGTAGGTCTGCAGGGCGTCGCCACCGTTGGCGTCTGCCAAGGTCAATTCCGCCACGCTGGTGGCCAACGGTGTCACGTCGTTGTCGACAAACTCGTCAACAAGGCCCAGGGCTGCTGTTTGGTTCAAGGGTTGCTCAAAGGTGATTTTGAGGTCCGAGCCCACGGTGGCGTCAACGGTTTTCTCGTCAACCAGCGTCCCCGTGTATCCTTGCACGGCGGCGAGGGTCACAATGGAGAGGGTCAAGAGCATGATGACGGCCAAACGGTTGACCGATTCTGCCGAACCAGAGCCCTTGAGGCCCCGTTTAACGTCCTTGAGTAAGGTTGTTCGACCAAAGACGACCTGCATGATTTGAGGGCCTTTGGCTCCAATTCGGCCCAACAAAAGGGCCCCACCGATCCACAAGGCGAAGGGACCGAAGATGCCGATGAGCCCTTCGATGAAGAAGTTTGAAACAAGGCCGTCTTCGCTTCCGTTGCCCTCCAGCCACGTGTCGCCCACGGCGAGCATGCCAAACAGGAATGCGAGCCAGTGGAGCCAGCGCTTGGGCTCAGCCTGTGTGCTGGTGCTTCGCACGCCTTCTTCGATTTCCAGTTCAATGAACCGGCGAGCACGGCTGCGACCGAACAACAAGGCCAATCCCAAGGTCGTGACCGCCGTGAAGATGGTGGAACCGACGCTGAGGGTCGGATTGACATCGAAATCGCCTGCTCTGAACTCCATGAACCCGACCGCTGAAAGAACGATGGGGACCGTGAACAGCGCCAACAAGTAACCGGCCAGCCACGCCACGGAAGACATGACAAAGAGTTCCAAGAGAACCATGCCCTGAAGGGTTTGACCTTGCGCACCAATGACCCGGTGAATGCTCACTTCACGCCGCCGCTGCTCCAAGGAGAGAACGAGGCCGTAGATCAGAACGGAGATTGAGAGGAACACGATTGGAATCATGATGATGTAGTCAAAGATTTGAATCAAGCCAAGGAAGATGTTGAGGAAGAGAATGGTACCGCTGATGATGTCGGTGTAGTACAATTCAACGCCTTCATCCGTGTACTCACCGGATTGAACCTCGCTTCCCAACGCTTCCAACCACTCTGCGGCTTCCGCCGTTGATGAGGTGGGCAATTGCCCCCGGTCGATGGTGACCCCGAGGTAGGCGTGATCGTTGTTCATCAGGGTGGCTCGCTCTTCCTCCTCGAGGACGGTCCAGGTGGAGAAAATCGGGTTGAACGGGAGTGTAGGGTTGCCGAAGTCCCACGGTTCGTAAATGCCCATAACGGTGAGGTTTTCGACGGTCATCCACATTCTGCAGTAGATCATTTCGTTGTTCTCCGGCGTCACTTCGCCAGCGCAATTCTCGTCGGTGACGGTTCCCTCAAGCAGGGTGGATTCGTCAACCACGTAAGCGAAGGTCAGGGTGTCGAGCACGTCACCGACGCTGGCTTGTGCTTCACTGGCGATGGTCGAAGGAAGGATGATGCCGCGCTGTTCGGTCATGTTTTCTGGCGTGGGCCATTCACCCAGGCCGGCGATGATGTTCTCGCTTAACCGGTCGGCAAGTTCGCCATCAAACGCTTCTGGACCGAGGAACCGAATCGCTCGTTGCGAGGAGATGGGGGGACCGGCCTCTGCTGCTTCCGGATAGTCGAAGGTCACGTTGCCCCAGTACGGGTTGGCATCGTCGGTGATGGCTCTCATCTCAAGGGGTTGCGCGACCACGAATTCGAAATTGAAGAAGCCCCCGCTGTGGATGCCTTGTCTACCGAGCACCAGCGTACAGTCGTTGAATTCGTTGAATTCATCCAGCAATTCGTCGCATACTTCTGTCATGGTGGTCGTGTTGTTGGACCAGCCAGAGGCGTTTTCCACCGGTGTCCGTGCATATTCGATTTTGGCATCAAACGGTTCGGTCTTGAGAGATTCTTCAAAGAACAGCTGCGACAACCCGACCCCGTATGCCAACACCGTGGTGATGACCAACGAGGCGAGAAACACACCGGCAATCACCGCCAAACCACGCTCTCGCCCTCGCCATGCTCCTTGGGCGGCCAGACGAAGGTTGCCCGGGGCTTCCTTCAAGCGATGCGTTAGACGGCCAATTTTGGAGCGGTCCGTGGCGTAGTCCGAAGGTTTGAGTCCAAGCTCTTCTTTCATTCTTCTTCACCTCCATCAACGTCCAGTCCCCAAGCGGAACGGATGTCAGAAGCTTCGGTTCTTCCGTCCCTCAGCAACAGCATGCGGTCAGCGTTTGAAGCCAAATCTGGATCGTGGGTCACCATGAGAATGGAAATCGGGTTGATCGGATCGTGGCACAGGTCCTTGAACAACTGGAGGACCTCTTTTCCGCTGGCAATGTCGAGGTTGCCCGTGGGCTCGTCGGCCAACAGAACGGGCCGGTTGCCAGCGATGGCTCGAGCGATGGCGACGCGTTGTTGCTGACCGCCCGACAACTGGTCGGGGATGAATTGCATCCTGTCACCAAGGCCGACCTTTTCAAGAGCGGTCGTGGCCATGAGTTCGGCCTCTTTGGAAGCGACGCCTGACAACTCAAGCGCCATGGCCACGTTGTCCACCGCCGAGAGGTTGTCGAGGAGGTGGAAATCTTGGAAAATCCATCCAACCAAATCCCTTCGAACATCCACCACGCCGGCAGGACCCTTCTTGCCGTAGGTGCGCTCGTTGAGAGTGATGCTTCCTTCATCGCCTGCGAGAAGACCGCCGATGATGTTGAGAAGGGTTGATTTTCCGGATCCAGAGGGACCCATAAGCGCCACCATCTCTCCTGGTTTGATGGTCATGTCCACGCCCTTGAGGACGTGCAGTTTGTTGGAGCCAGACCCGAAAGCCTTCGTGAGATTGGTAACTTCAAGCATACGTGGTCCTCCTGTTGTGTTCATTTTTCGTAAATTGATATATCAAGGCCTGTTTTGCAGTCCGCTCGTATCTTCGGTGTCCACCGGTTGCAGAATCAAACGAATGGTTCGACCAAGCAATTCATGAAGGGATAGAATTTCTTCAGAGGGTGGCTGATTTTTGACGTAGTTTTCGAGGATGGGCCCGTAAAACACATCGCCAACCCCGTCCGTCAACCTCAGGAGAATTTCCACGGAGAGGTCGGTGCGTACCAATCCCCATTCTTGGCCCAATCTGAGCCCTTCGATGAAGTGGTTTTGCAGGGGCGTGCTGCACACCAAAAGGCGTTCGTAAATCGGATGATTTGATGGGATTTGTTGAGAGACCATTTGCCCGATCTCAACGAAATCATGGTCGGCCCAGAACCGTTCAGAAAGAAGCCTTGACTCGCGGATGTGGTCCCAGTAACCTGCAGCTGAAGTCGGTTGACCGTGTTCCTCCAGTCGGAGACAAAGCGCATCCAATCCCTCTTGCAACACGGTGAAAAACAAATCCGCCTTGTCCTCAAACCAATAGTAGAATTGGCCCTTTGAGATGTCCAGCTCTTTCAAGAGAAGGTTGAGTGAGGTGACGTCGTATCCGTAAATCGCAAACTGCGTTTTGGAAATGCCAAGCACGCGATCCTTCTCTTCTTGTGGAAGATTGAGGAATCGGTTGAGGGGCATGGTGGCACTTCAAACCGCCGGTCTGACCTCCGGTATAAATATCTTTGTCGGACCTCAAATCCAAGATCGCGTTGAATCAAAATACGGCGCCTTCCCTTGATGGGCGTTCACGAGTGCCGTTGGGGCCCTCAGCAGTCTTGGTTCAGGACGCCACTGCAGCGTTAACCTGTTTGCGGAGCAGACGCCCGAAGACGGGCGGGACATGAGCCAACCAAAACATCGCATAGTAACCAAACGGCAACTGAGGCGATTCATCATGAACGCCAAGACGTTCGTATCTCGTGCTTGATTTCATGTGGTGCGAGGGGTGGAGAGGGAGTTCCATGAGCGTCCATCGCGAGAGGCGATGACGACTTTCCCAAGCGTGAGTGGCGTTGGGGCGTTCGTCGTCACCACGACGCAACCCGTGGTGCTGAAGGTAGTTCACGAATTCAAGCAGGTAAACAGCGACCACGGCCTGAGCCACGAACGCCAGAGAAAGGGGCCATGCCAGCACGGACAAAACGATCACAAACGTGGCCTCGAGACCCAGGACTCGTGCTGTGTCCTTCCGTCGTGAAGCCCATGCGCCTTTGAGTTGAAGGGGAACGGTGCGGACAAAGTGAGCGTAGATGCTCCTTCCCCAAGGCGAAGAGGTTGGATCAACATCCCGGGCCCAATGCCGGTGATGCGTGTGGTTGTGCTCGGTTGTGAAATGAGCGTAGAGCACCGAAAAGAGGGTGGTGCGTGCCAGCCACCACGAAGCAGAGCGAGGCCGCCGATGCCCCAGTTCATGGGCGGAAACAATGCCCGATGCGCCGTTGCTGATGCCAGCGGAAAGCAAGCCCATAGCCGTCATGGCCGTGAACCCGTCAATCGAGATTCGCCACAGCAGCACCGCCACCACAACCAACACACCGAGAGCGTGAAGGTGAACGATGATGTTGTGCGCCCGTCCCTCCTGAAGTGGATGTGTGGTGATGGAGGTGCCCAGCACCTGGTCGACGACGGGGTAAATGATGAGCAACAGCACGAGCGTGCTCGCCATCCACCATCCACCGATCAGCAGGCCAGCCAAGGTCACAGCGGGGGTCAAGAGCCCCCAAACATGCGGCAACCAGGTCCAACGCATGCCTCATGGTGAGGCAGAGCCGTTGTAAAGATTGGTTTAGGCTGAAGCAAACAGAGATGCGAGACGCTGCTTCAAGCTTCGACGGGCAAAGATGCCGTTGCGAAGTTCTTGTTGTCCCATTGCTTGCTTGACGTACGTGTCCAAATATTCATCCATTCAAATCATCCTCCTTTTTGCGTGAACAGCACCGCGACGGTCGACACCGGAGCGGTAAAAGGCGATGGCTGCCATCCAGCGGTCAAGAGTTGACCCGAAGATCCCGTTTCGCAGTTCCTGATTCTCAATGATTCCGTCCACGTAGGTTTCCAACTCGATGTCCATCCATTTCGCCTCCTGTTCTTCATTCTAAATGTGGGTCCGGACCTATATCAACCAGCGGTGAATGTGCCAACACGAAGATGCAATAAGTAAAGCAGGTATCTTAAACAACACCGGTTGGCCGGCGAGGGCTTGAAGAAGCCACGACCTCACGAGTGACCATCCGAGCCGCTCCCAACAGGGCACCTGCCCAACCGAGGAATCCGGCTCAAGGAGAGAAAGGCATGGCCGGCATGGACCCTCAGTTGAAAGCCAAACTGCAGAAGCAACGCTACCACATCGTCGGGGAGCACGGTGGCGTAAAGACGTGCCACTGGACCAAAGAATCCTTGCTTCGTGACCGCCAGTGCTACAAAGGAAAGTTCTACGGCATCGCCAGCCACAACTGCATGCAAATGTCACCGGTTGTTGACCAGTGCAACCTTGCGTGCACCTACTGCTGGCGTGAACCCCACATGGACACGCTCGAATTGACCGATCAAGATCCGCTGGACCTGCTGTACGAATCCGTACGCGCTCAACGTCGGTTGCTGTCGGGATTCGGTGGCAACCCCAAGGTGCCCCGTGAGAAGTGGCTGGACGCTCAGAACCCCAAGCACGTGGCGATTTCCTTGAACGGTGAGCCAACCCTCTACGCCCACCTTTCAGAGTACATGGATCTCTGTCATCAACACGGCATGACCACCATGCTGGTCACCAACGGCACGCTGCCCAAGGTCCTCGAGAACCTCGACACCCTTCCAACCCAGCTCTACGTGTCCGTGGACGCTCCCAACAAACAGGTGTTCGACGACGTGTGCCGGCCCAAGTGGAACAGTGGAGCGTGGGACCAGTTCGAGAAAACCATCGACCTCTTGCCGTCGCTGGACACGAGAATTGTTTGCCGGCACACCCTGATGAAAGGTGTCAACATGTCC
>QXXW01000034.1:0-5161 GCA_009887255.1 Candidatus Poseidoniales archaeon
TTGGAGTCACTTTCCAGGAAAACCCGAGGAACACATCAAACGGATTCGGATTGGTAATGGTGCACGTGATGGGGGCATCGGTGCCGTCGTCGATCCAAGGGTAGGTTGCAGTCCCACAATCAACTGTGCCCGGTAGGGTGGCGTCTGGGAAGGTGGTGTTGCCATCGGTGGTGTTGGTAGAGGTGTTGTCTTGTCCACCGGTGTTGGTGCCGTTGGACGATCCGCTGTCGGGTGATGCTTCAAACGGGATGCTCAGACCCATCCCTGGGAAGTAGAAACTCGGCACGGAGGTGTTGAGATGGATTTCAAGTGTTCCGTCGTAGGGTGCAAGACCGGACACCGTCATCGTGGTGCCTCGAACTTCGGAGGTCCCGTTGGTAATTTCAACGCCATTGGCGTCGAGCACTCGATACGTCGCTAGCAAATTGACAACTGAGGCTGATTGTTCCGTATTGGTGGATTCCACCGTGATGGTTGTTGAAAAACCGAGCTCATCATCAAGAGGTATCACTTCTTCAGCGGTCATGTCGACCTCAATCACGCCAAAAGCCTCGTTTGTGTTGGAAACCGCTGCCATCGGTTGCTGCGTGGCGTTGCCTGCTGTACCCGGGTAGAACACTTCGAGTTCCATCGGACCTTCGGCTGTGATGGGGCCCAACCAGGACAAAAAGGTCAGCGAAATGGTGGCCACGCCTTGATCATCGGTGAAGGCTGGGAGGCTGAAATTTTCTCCATTGCCTCGAACGTAAAGCGCCACTTCTTCACCGGCAAGACCGGTTCCATTTTGGCTAAGCGTGGCGGTGATGGAGAGGCTGCCGTCTCGTTTCAAAAGCGGCGAGGTGACCGTTGACTCTGTTGCAAATCCGGTAACCTCCACCGACAGTGCGGTGGGCAAAACGGAATCGTTTCTCGAGTAAACGGGGCCGAGTGCAGCGATGTCGGTTGAGAAGTTCCCGTACACATCAACGCCAACGACCACAACAAAGTACGGAACACCGTCCACAAGGCTGCTGTTGTTGCCGTCCAGCGTGAGGGTTGTGGACCTCGTCGTGGCGTTTTCAACCGCCACCGGCGTCATTCCGATGAGACTGCTAAAATTGGAAGCGGAGATGTACACGTGATGTTCCACAAGCGAGGAATGTCCTTCGCCCCATGCAACCGTGATGGCTCCGCCGGTGTCGTTTGGACGATCCGCTGCCGTGAGGTCTGGAACGTAGGATTGTGGTGGTGGGAACGGTACGGTTACCTGAACCGGTTGAGAAAGATTGCTCGTGACGCCGTAATCGTGGAGACTCTTGACCCAGTACCACCACGTGTCACCAGGCTGCACATTAGCGTCAATGGTCTGGTTGGCCGAAGTGATGGTGTAGGGTGTGGCCTGGGGGTCGTGGGTGGAGGAGTTGGCCCGATAAACGACAAATTCGATGAGATCATCACCGAAATCGGACAGGTTTTGCCATTCCAAGACGACTTCTTGGGGTTGAACCGTGGTGGCCACCACCAAAGGCGTAGGTGGTAGGGCCAAATTGGCGGCTCCGGCAACGGAGGTGACAGTCGGCGTGTGCACGTTGAAACTCCCGTTTTGCGTTCCAGTAAAGGCCATCTGTGCGCTAAATGTTCCGCTTCCCAAGGTCATGATCTGATTCAGAACATTCGTCAGATTTCCGGTGAAAAACGGGTTCGTGTCGATCAAGAAATCGGATTGATATCGGATGTTGAGGTTTGAGAAAACGAAGGACCCGTCGGCTTGTGCAGAAACGGACATGTTGATCGGTGCCATGGTGTTACCATAGCCATCAGCGGTTCCCTGCCAGGTTGAAGCGACGGAATTCAACAAAACAGTCATGTTTCCAAGTGGGTCTTGAACGGTGAGGGGGTTAAGGCCGAGCGAACCATTGCCCGAATATCCTTGGACAGCGAGGTCCTCGGCGCCGTTTTTATCAACGTCAAGTCCCAAACGGTGCCATGCGGAAATGAACACCCCAAGGTCGGTACCTTCCCCGGCGACCACCAAATGCTCGGGGATACCGTCGCCGTCAAGATCGGCGAGATCCAATGAACGAGGTGCGGTCCATGGCACCAAGATATCGGTGCCCTGAACCCGAAGATCCACACGATTCTCGTTGTTGTTGGACGTGCGGAACTTGTGGTAGGTGAAATTCCCTTCAACGGTTGCTGGATTGCCGTCGCCAGAAACGAATTTAGGGGTGAAAAACGAGGCTGAAAAATCCCGGTCGTGATCGAAGATGGTCGCATTGGTCAACACCAGCGCACCGTTGTGATTGTCCCCGTTCCATGAATGGGCGCCGTTTCGATTCTCGATGGAGCGGTGCCCGCTTGCGGTTGCCGAAATGAAGTCGAGGTCACCGTCACTGTCAAAATCACCCAGCACCGCATCGGTTGACAAACCGCTGATGCGACTGGGCGTCACGGACAACATGTTGTTGCTGTAGACCAGTTGTGCACCCTTGTTGGTGTTGTCAACCGCGATGGCGGTAACGTTGGTGCCGAGTCCTTCAAACCGGTCGACAAAAACCCCTTGCAGATTGGCCTCATCTTCGAGTGAACCGTCCTCATACACGGTGGTGGACGTGTAGCTGGCGAAGGAGTTCGTACGGTTGTTGAACCGTTCATAGGTCACCAAACCAGCGTTTCGGACGGTCACCATGTCGTCGGCTCCATTCCCGTTCATGTCACCAAAAGCCACCGCACGAATGACGCTGGAGAGGGTGACGTTGACCGACGGGTCGAGTTGTTGAGAGGTGGCGTTGTAGGAATGAATGCAGAGCAGGTCCTCGGATGGGACATGCATGATTGCATCGTCGTGGCTGTCCCCGTTAAGATCCGCAAGGGTCACTTTCGTGACGTTGTTGCACGTAGCGGTCCAATTGGACGCATGAAGACCTGTGAGGCTGTTCCACTCCATGGTCCTGAACGAACGGTTGTGAACCGTGCTGTTGGGAGTTTGACCGAGCAAGATGGCGTCGTCTCCTGAGTTGTTGTTCATCTCCCCAACTTCAACGTCGAGGATGTGCCCCAACACATGGAAACCGCTTGATACCGTTGGGACAAACGAGATGTTGACTTGAGCGCTGGATACACTTGTTCCCTCTGGCAAAAGGACGTTGGGTGTGGCCATTCCGTTGAGAGAGGAGTATGCTGGGTGATGCGTGGTGGCCGTTTGATTGCCGTTGCTGAAACGCTGTTGGTGCCCAAAGTCACCGTAACCTGGTTGATCAAACGCCCACTCGGGTTGGCCATCCATGTTGATATCCATCGTCAATTGCCCCGGCGATGGAAGGTTGGCTGCGGGTTGAATGAACAACGACGCGGAGGTGACGGTGGTGTTGCGAGTTAAATCAAGGCCAACTGAATTGTTGGTGCCGTTGCTGATTTCCACGCTCACCTGAGATGCCCCGCCCGAAAAGGAGGTGGTGGTGGTAGCTTGGGCCGTGAGATGTACGAGCGGGAGGGTGGCCAAAAGCAAGGAAACGAGGACAAAAAGAACGGGTTGCGTGTTTCGTTGCATGATGAGGCCCTACCCTTACCTCTCAACACGCCCATTATGTTGGTTTCGCCTTGCTGATGCCAATTTCGCCGTTCATCGTGTATTTTTTTCCTCAACATAATGTTATGAAGGTTGTGAGGTTGTTAGCATCATAGGAGGAAAACACATGAGAGTTTCTGTTCAAGCCGGCGACATCGACATAGACTTGGGTGGCGCCGTCATTCAAATTGACGAGGCGCTTCGCCAAATTCGCACCCAGCACACATGGACCGTCTTGCTCGAACGCATTCGCCAAGCACGTGAAAACGCTCTTGAAGCAGCCGTTACCGCCGCGAAAGAAGCAGGATTGCCCGAGCGAGGCTCCGCCTTCCGCTCCCTCCTCGAGAACTGCGCCCTCACCCGCAAGCCCGACCAAGTCCTCGGAGCCATCCATTACCTGCGATCCGTTGAAGGTGTTGAGGACAGTCCACCACGTGTTGTCAATCAACTCTTTTCCGATGCCGGTATTGAGCCACCCGGAAACCTTTCGCTGTACCTCAACCGCCTCAAAGAGCGGGATTTCCTTACCGTCCCACCTGGAATGGACGATAAAAATCGATTTGCCATTCTCACGCAAGTCGGCCAGAATCACCTCGACAAGCGCTCCCGTGCTTGAGGTGGAACCATGGTGATGTCTGGCGGTGGCAGTGGGGACCCGCGAGACGACTCAACGACTTCCGATGAAGCCGTGGTTGTGGACTATTCCTATCAAAACAAACGCAACGGCCTGTTCCGAAAAGCACGCCACAGCGGTTCTTCCTTCCGACGCGCCATCCTTGATGAAGCCGACTTAACAGAAGGCGATTTCACGCACTGTGATTTTCGTCGAGCGTCCATGGTTGGAGCAGATTTGATGAAATCTGCATTCGATCACTCCGACTTCCGAGGAGCGGACCTCAAAAAAGCGCGCCTCAACCTCTCAAATTTTCGAAACTGTCAATTCAAGGGTGCAGACTTGCGCGGAATTCGTGGAAAATACGCCATCTGGCAAGGAAGCGATTGGTGGAACGCCATCATGGACGACGACTTGCGAAAGGCGCTGGAGAAGAAGTGGCCAAAACCAACTCCGTGATCATTCAGCTTCCTCGTCTTGAACCACCCGGACCGCCTCCAACGCCATTCGAGCCCTCAAATTGAGCAAAGGCAGGGCTGCCATGGCCAAACACAGGCTCATCATGGCACCACAGATGTAGACCCAAATCTCGTACGTCAGGGCCAGGGCTTCACCCAGATGTGTTCGAGCAGACCCACGAATCATCATGCTTCCCGCTACGCCACCAACCAATCCAACGCTCGAGCCGGCCACGCAGAGATAGGCGCCCACCCGTTTCAATTTGAGAAGAAACAGCCCCCCAATCAGCACCAGGGCACCTCCAATCAACAAGGAGACGGCTCGAATCAAAAACGCTGAATTTTCGCGAGCCTCGTCCTCAAAGGCCCGATATTCTGCCACCGTGATGTTTTCATCCCCTGCAAGCGACGGGTTGAGAATGAAGGTCTCAGCCTCTTCATCGGACAAACCAACGCTGTGACTTTTCCAGTCCGCATAACCGTAGGTGAGCACCATCAACGAACCCAAGACGAGCAGAACACCCAGATTTTTCGGGCCGCTGC
>QXXW01000035.1:0-4534 GCA_009887255.1 Candidatus Poseidoniales archaeon
CGCTGGAATCGGTGCAGATTAAGGATCTCTGGCCGCAAGTAACTGAGTTCTCACATGTCCTTGAATCTGCTGAAATGGCCATGGCCGAAGATGCAAATTTGTTGGAAGGCGAATCCACAGGTTCTGTTCACCGTCTTGAAGCCATGGCGGAACGTGCCAAAAAGGCGGATGCGAAGGAACATCGACGTTTGGCCCGTCTCGAACAACAAACGGCCAACGACACCGAACAGTCGGGCGAACAAACCCCCAAGACTTCCAAGCCATCAGGAGCCCTTGACGAGGAAGGGGAGGCGACTTGGCCAGTCGCTTTGGAACAACACGAATGGCTCGTAGAGTGAGGTGGGACGATGACTGAACTTCCAATTGAAACCCTCATCGAAGCGACGTTGTTCAGTTCCGGCAAATCCATGTCAGTAACCGAGCTTTCTGACGCCTTGGGATACGATGAAGACGAGATGTTGGATTGTCTGTACTCTCTACAGGCCACCTTGAGGCGTCGTCGGGGAACAGCACTGCAGATGGCAGAGGTGGGGTCGCGTTGGGCGTTGGAGGTCAAACCGAACATTGCAGAACACCTGCCGAAAGCCACCAAAACCGACTTCCCTCCGAAACTCCTGAAGGCGGCTGCTCTGATCGCTTACCATCAACCGATGTCGCAATCTCGGCTTGTCGAGATGTTGGGTCAGAAAGCCTACGATTACGTTCGTGAATTGGCCCAGCTCGGGATGGTGGATCGGCGAAAAGACGGCAACACCCGTCGGTTGACCACCACGCGTCGTTTTGCTGAATCGTTCGGTTGCCCTTACACGGACAGAAAGAAGGTCAAGGCTTGGTGGAGAGAACGCGTGCAGGAGGTGGGCATCATCGAAGAATTGGGTGCAGGGCACGATGTGCTTCGGGAAGAATCAGAGGTTGAAGGAACAGTCCAGTCCAATCTGCCTCTCGAAGGTGAAGACTGAGGATCAATTTCCTCGCATCTCGCTCAACCACTGTTCAGTGAGCGTTTGGGTTCTCGAACCTTCATGTGCTTGCAAGCGGGCAGCAAGTTGTTCGATTTCATCTCCAACAGCCCCAGCCGACACGGCCATGTTCTTTGCATGGAGTTTCATGTGGCCTGCTTGGATCCCTTTTGTTGAGAGCGCTCTCAAGGCGCCGAGGTTTTGGGCAAGTCCGGCACAGGCCATGATTCCAGCCAATTCTTGCGCTGTGTTCACGCCCAATATGGCCAGGTTCGCCTGCGCAGCCGGGTGCACTTTGGAAGCACCGCCAACAATGCCGACGGCCAGTGGAAGTTCCATCCGACCAACCAGATGGCCCTCGTCGTTTGTTGTCCACGATGACATTGAGGTGTAGCGCCCTTCATTGAGCGCAGCCCAAGCGTGACAACCTGCTTCAATGGCCCTCCAATCCTGCCCACAAGCCACACCTACGCTGCTGATGGCGTTCATGATGCCTTTGTTGTGCGTGGCAGCCCGATACGGGTCCTGCTCTGCAAAGGCTTGAGCCTCAAGGATGCCGTTGATGACCGTCACGCCGTCCTCATGCGTTCCCTCGGTTGACAGTTCTTCTGGAGTGAAGGTGGCGCTAACCCTGGCCAAACGATGGGCTGCGAGATTTGACAGGATTCGAAGGTGAGCACGGCCGCTGGTGATCGCCTCCAGCCGGGGTGCCAACCGTTCTGCCATCGTGTTGACGGCGTTTGCCCCCATGGCGTCCCTGCAATCCACAAGAATATGGACGATCAACATCGAACCCATTGGTGTGGGTAATTCTCTGCAAACAATGTCCTTGCACCCGCCTCCTAAGGCAATCATACGGGAGGGGATGTCGTTGCAAAAGGCCATTAGCGACTCCTTTTCATTCAAGATGGCGTTCGTTGCAGCGTCGATGTTGCTCACGTCCAACAACTGAATTTGAGCAATCATGATTGGTTCATCGTTGTTGGTGGTAAACCCACCGTGCTTCAAACAACGCTTGGCCATGTTCGATGCAGCGGCAACCACGCTTGATTCCTCTAGACAGAACGGTATGAGGTGATGTTGGCCGTCAATCACAAAGTTGGTGGCGACACCAACAGGGAGTGACATGGTGCCGATGACGTTCTCAATCATTCGGTCAGCAGCCGATTCGTCAAGTTCTCCGTGGTTGGCTAAGGCCTGTACATGTTCATTGGTGAGGCCAGCAGCCTGGGCCACCTGGATTCTGCGTTCTTCAACGCTCATCTTGTAGAATCCCTTGAGCCGACTGTTCTCAACAGGCATGTCCATCCCCGTTGTAGGCAGGGCCATGGTGTCCTTGAACGCATCGCCCCAATCGGGGTCAGATTAACGCGTTAACGCGTAAATTAACGCGTTAGAATGGCGTTAGTTTGGCGTTAAAACGCGTCCAATACATTGGTTCGTCATACGATTAACATCATCTAACGTATCGTTCGGGGACTTTGGTCCACCGAAACATGATATACTCTCCAAGAAGGCATCAGGTCCATGCAGGCCATGCCGACATTTGGGCTTCCAAAATTGGATCTTAACCCCTTTTCGACGATGCCTCTTGAGGCTGGCGAGGAACGCCAATTGATCGGGCGAGATCATGAGTTCCTCCAACTGAAAAATTTCCTCCAATACCGCTCAACCCGCCGTTTGATGTTGGTGGGCCCCCTCGGTTCAGGAAGAACCTCGATGTTGCGTTGTTTGCAGCCCTATGCAGCCAGCTATGCTACAGTTGAACATCTCCCGGCTCATGCCCCAGGTGAATCGTTGTTGGAGGCCCTTCACGTGCAACTTATTGGCCGTCAACCCCCTCACCACTGGTCGGAAATGGTGAGGGTATTGGTCAACGAATGTGCGACGATATCACGAAGCCTTCCCTTGGTGGTGATCGATGTCCCGGCAAGCGATACTTCGGTGCTGAGTGTGGCACTGCGTGACACCCTTTCGGTGCTTGAACGGTTGAACGCTCTGGTCGTCATCGTGTGCGACCACCACGAGCGCCGTCAATTGCCCTCTACCGTAACGGGAATGTTTGAGCAGATGGAACTGCAACCGTTGGGCGTGGAGCAAGTGCTTGAACTGGTTCATCATCGAATGTCCACCTTGAATCAAAGCGCTCCAGAGTTCAATGAGCATCAAGCCCAATCACTCTTGGACGGTTGCGATGGTTACCCTCTTTCCGTGGTCACGGCTTTACGAAATGCCGTGGATTCCATCCGAATGGGCCCGCAATCTCCTACCACCAAGTTCAGCACCGGCGTTCCTGCGAAACCCATGCCTCGTGATGAACCGTATGCCCTTGGGGTCCTTAGCGGCTCCTCATCGCCTCCAGAACCTTCTTTCGGCCCAATGCCCATGGGAGGGGAACCTCTTGCAACGGTCCCAGCAGAAGGGCCCCCCACATCATCCGTGGAACAAGGTGTAGGCGGGGAAGCCGTTGAGGGTCAACACCCCTCGGTTCCATTGGATTCGTTTGGATGGAACATGGCCCCAGAAGGTGAGGCGTCGACACCATCGAATCGTGAATTGCAGGAGCCAGCTCCCGGGCAGGTTGATGACTTCCCTGCCTCCTTGTTGGATCCACTTGACCCGGAAATACTGGATGCCTCAACCCCATGGAACCAACGAACCCCCTCGCCTCATTCAGTCAACGCACCTCAAGACAACGGGTTTGAATTGGATTTCGGCCAGTTGAACAAGCAGCAAGCCCAGGATGAACCCCTGCCTCCATTACCAACCACCGTCTCGACACCTTTTGTCCACGAACCGCGCTCATTGCCACCGTTGCCAAAGGGCATGTTTGGGGGGCTTGCCCGTAGGAACCGGGAAGATACCCCGGAAGAATTGTCACGTCACACGGGTGGTGAATGGGAAAACGAGGGGCTGGTTAAGGAAGACCAAGACGACAACAGCGAATTCTGGATTGCACCGGGGAGCATGTTTGCAGAACCGACTGAACATCACGACGAACCTATGGTCCTGATGGAGAATAAAGATGAGTGGACCCCAACCTTCCAAGGCGGTCCGTTGGAAAGCCAAGCGATTGCAGACGGCTTGTTGGCAAGTGAAGATGACGGCCAACCATTCACGTTGCCTTCTGTGGCCGGCAACGAAAAGATCGAGGAAGTGCATGCCATGCTGAAGGCCCTCGTCATGAACCTTCATCCAAACGACTCCTCATCTCTGCTCTCGTTCTTTGAGCAACGCCAACAACCTTCAATGGGGGTCAAGGAGACTCATCCGCTCAATCACATCGCCTTGAATGCGCTCAACATGCGAGAAGCCTACGTGATCGAAGAAGCACGACAACGGTGGCTGTCCCCCTCCGATGCGACGGTGCTCGAACATCTTGATGTCAAACGGTCTCGGCTGTCTCAGATTTGCAACCGTTTGTTCCGTTTGGGCATTCTGGATGCCAAACGGGTTGGAAGGTACAGGAAGTATAAACTTACCAAGGCGGCTGAGGCCCAATTAACGGCTTGGGGCGCACTGAAGGAGGCGGTGGCATGAGTTGGTCCATTGGATGGTCGTGGCAGGCTCCTGAA
>QXXW01000035.1:4544-5338 GCA_009887255.1 Candidatus Poseidoniales archaeon
AGGCAGACCAATCCATTCGCTGGACGGCGGACTTGCCGTTCAAAGCCCATGCAGCAGCAGCCGTTCCCGGCACGGTGGGTGTTCTGGCAGCCCATGCATTCTACCTTCTTGGTACGCAAAATGGAGGCTTTGTTCACGAGGGCCGTACCACGCCAGGAGGCTTCCTTGATGTTCTTCCTCGACCTGGTGGAGGCTGGGTACTCGCTTGCCGGCGAGGTCAATTGCATCTTTTCTCCGCTGAAGGGCGTGGTCAACGCAGGATGGAATCGGGACCAGTTCGCCGCTTAGTGGGTTGGTTTGACCGCGAACACCTCCTTTGGCAGGACATGAACGGGCACTTGTGCTGCGGGCGCTTAACCGGTGAGGACCGAATGCGAAAACTCGACGATCAACGATGGAGTTGGGTTTCAGAACTCCACGAAGGGCGGTTGTTGCTTCAGGGTGCTGATGGTGGCTTGTGGGAAGGTATCCCGCACCCGTTTGGCTGGGATCGTCTTGAACGCATTGAATCCTCGTCCGTCGAACCGATGGCTGCGGTTCGTGCTGGTGACGGCTGGTGGGTGTTGGGTATTGAAGGGCGCCTTCAAAACCTCAGTTCCTTGGATGCAGAGACCTCTGAAGCCAGCGAATCTGTTCTTGCTCCCACCTACGGGGATTTGCTTGTTCTGTGCACGCCTGATGCAATGATGACGTGCACCCGAGACGGGTTGTTGCGACAATGGTCAGCACCCCATTTGCGCAACGCCGAGCGTCAAGGTCGGTACAAAGCTGCTGCAGATGCCGCACTGGCAAGG
>QXXW01000036.1:0-425 GCA_009887255.1 Candidatus Poseidoniales archaeon
CATGCATCGATTTGGCGGGGTATGCTTCAATGGGGTGGGCTTTCATTTCGTACTCGGTTGGCCGGTAGCGTCGCATCAAGATTCGGCCAAAGGAGTGCAATTCATCAAGAAATTCAGGGTACAACACCTCATGAAGCTTCGGAGGAAAATATCGCAAGGCGTTGGAAACCGCTAAACGCTTTTCCTCGGCGGTCAGAATTTGCTTCCTGGCCGGTGCATGGTCCACCAATGAGTCAATGGGTTGGGCAGGGGGAAGTTCCTCGGGAATCCCTTGAAGAAGACAGGCTCGAAATATCGACCAGTCTTCACTCATGTTGGTTTGTCGTCCACGGTTGTCTTTGAGGCTTGTTGCCATATTGAATGGGACGGGGCATGCACAACATCAAAAATCTCCTCCTGCAGGGTTGGTCAAGGTGATTGCGTGG
>QXXW01000036.1:435-2701 GCA_009887255.1 Candidatus Poseidoniales archaeon
CCAATTCAGCACCGTCCTAGGAGCCACCATCGCCGTAGCCATCGTCTTCTTGTTTGTGTCCGCGGTCCTTACCAACGCCGTTCTTGACATCATCAGTGAAGAGGATCAGAACGTCGGGGTTCGTGTTCCAGTGTGGGAGCGTTCCACCCAAGCCTACGAAACATCAGGTGAATTTGGGATGGTTCTTGAAACCGGACAATACGACATTCTCCCAACGGCAAACGAGTGGAACTCAACCCACACGTTTGTGGAATACCTCTTGCCGTTGGAGGAGGGTGGCGCTGCTCCAAACGGAATGATCAGTTTGGCTGTCTGGAGGCCAGATGTGCCCGAAGGCGTCACCGTACCCATCATTGCAGAAATCGGGCCCTATTTCCAGGAAGCTAGTGTACAAACTCCAACCATTGAGGTCCCGGGATCGTGGCTTGGAGAAATGATCATCGACCAAATTTTGCCTCATGGCTTCGCATTTGCACAGATTTCCGTTTCGGGTACCGGTCGCTCAAATCATTGCATGGACCTCATGGGGACGGCCGAACAGTTGGGCAACGATGCTGCCGTGCGATGGCTGGGTGAACAAGAATGGTCCAACGGGGCGGTTGCTTTGATTGGAAAAGCATACGATGGCAGCACGCCGTGGCAAGCAGCAATGTTTGGTTCTGAGCATGATTATTTGAAAACAATCGTACCCATTTCGGGATTGATTGGTGTGAAGGAACTCATGTGGAGAAACGGCTCAGCGGAGGCACGTGCTCCAATCATGCACAACGGCGTATACGGTAGTTACGGTATCGATGGAGACGAGGAAGATTACCAGAACATTTGTCCCGATTATTTAATCGGCCCAGGCACAGGTATGTCCGCCTACATTTTTGGCTCGGAAGTCGCGGGAAGTTATTGGGAAGAGCGTTATTTCCTCGATAGAGTACTCGAGCACTACACCGGGAGCGTCTACCTCATCCAGGGGATGCATGACTGGAATGTTGACCCGCACATGGCTGTACCGACGATGAACGCCCTCATCGACGCTGGCATTGAGGCCAAAGGGTTGTTCGGGCAATGGGACCACGATTACCCCGACAGGCCAGTGCAACTGGACGAACGCTCCGACCTTGGCGGTAGGGGTGGTGAAGCATTCCCTGAGATGGTCCGGTTTGATTGGATGCAAGATTTGTTGGAATGGTTTGACTATTATCTCCGTGACATCGGTGAACAACCTGGCCAATGGATTGAAATTCAGTCGAATCAAGGTTCCTGGCGGCTTGAAGAACGATATCCTCCCGCTGAGATGGAAGTGTTGGAGCTCGATTTGGGTGGTGCCATGACGCTTGTTGACGGAAGTTTGACCGTTTTACCCGATGCATCCTCTGGCCCGGTTTGGATGTCCCAACCCCTGAATGAAACGATCTACCTTGCAGGCGTTCCAAGAGTCCATGTGGACGTGACCACCACCACGGTAGGCGGACAATTGTATGCTCTGCTTGAAGATTGCAATCCTGAGAACTCTTGCATCCATGTTGGCCATGCCATCATGGACCTGCGCTACCATGCAGGGGGTGACGAAATTCAGACCTGGTTGCCTTTGCTGGACACGATCAGTGCCAAGATGGAATTTATGCCCCTCGATGCTGAAATCCAGGAAGGCCACACACTCCGGCTAAGTTTGGCGTCAACTGGGGAGGATTACCTTCCAGCGTCAACGTCCTCGTTGGTCAACATCATTGAAGGGTCTTCGTCAACATTGCAATTGGATGTTTTTGAACCATCAGAACGTCGGTATTTCATACCACCGAAGTGCACACAATCGAATTGTCTCCAAGCTTCATCCGAGTGACGGACTGGCATGTTTTTGATCTGGCCTCCAAAGTGTGAACACCACGCCGGAGAAAACCATGACCAATGCATACACCATGATACCCGTTTGAATGTTCAGCCAATCGCGCTCCATAATCAACCCGGCGAGGCTTGAAGAAATTGAAAACGCCACCGACAACACAAGCATGTCCGCTGAAAAGACACGCCCACGAAGTTCGTCTTCGACCCACTGTTGGACCATGATGGTTGACAGCACCCAATTGGCTCCGCTTGCAGCATGAGCCATCATCACCAACACAATGGTCACCCACAAGGCACCACCCACCGACCACCCCACAAGGAAGTAGATGACACCGGATAACACAATCAGTTGACCGATCAATGCCGGCCATTTGGACTCATCAGTAAACAAATTGCGAGCGATGATCGGTCCAATTCCAGTGCCGATTCC
>QXXW01000036.1:2711-17274 GCA_009887255.1 Candidatus Poseidoniales archaeon
GACGCCGGCCAAGCGACCTCCGGCAATGTTCCAAGAGGCTTTGGCAAAAACAATTCTGAAAAGGCGGGGCTCAGATTTGATTCTGCGGAAACCTTTCCTGATGTTGCGGAGGGCAGGGGCGAACCAACCCGATTCCTCGGTTTCTTCAATCGATTGTGGAATGTTAAGTCGAATCAAAAAGAGAGTCCCAAGTAAAAAAGTCAGTGAATCAATGATGAAAGCGGCTTCTACACCCCAAATCGATACAACCACTCCCCCCAACATTGCACCAATGCACAAAGCGGTCGACCATGAAGCCGCATCCAGAGCGTTGGCGGTTGACAAATCTTCTGCTGACACCACATTGGGTATGGAGGCGCGTTCTGCCGTCATGTAAACACCGTGCAAAATCATCATGACACCTGAAAGACCAATCATCCATGCAATGTCTTCCGGTCCGTTCACAAACAAAAAGCAGAGGGCAAATCCTGCCTGTGCGACGTTTGACCAAATCATGAGGGATTTCCGAGAATACCGATCGGCCATCATGCCAATGAACGGTTGCAGAAGTGCGAAGCCAGCCATCCGAACAGTGAACAGAATCCCGAGGAGAAATTCACTGTCCGTGTACTCCAAGATCAGTAAAAAGAGAGCAATGGTGTTGAACCATTCACCCAGCATTGAGATGACGGCAGCCAGCCATAACCACCGGAATGTGCTGTTTTCCCTCACGAGGGAAACGTACGACCTTCGGGTCATTCCTCTTCCTCAGTCAACGATTCACCATGACCGTTCACGGTGACGACAATCCACTTCGAGGTAGGTGTGTTGGATTGAGCGGCGGTTGAATTCAACGGCACGAGTGAATTCGCCTCCGGGAAATAGGCAGCCAGATTGCCACGTGGTATCTCGTAAGGCACCACCAACCAATCACGGGCGGTGCGTTGTTCACCCTCAAAATGACTTGTAATGTCGACCTTTGTTCGGCTTTTCCATCCACGCTCCACCATGTCATCGGCGTTCATCATGAGCACCCTTCGGTTTCCGTGAATGCCTCGATACCGATCGTGAAGTCCGTAAATCGTGGTGTTGTATTGGTCATGACTGCGCAGGGTCATGAGGACAAATTGGTCTTTTTCGACATTGATGTCCGGCAGGGGGTGACTGGTGAAATGCGCCTTGTTATCCGATGTTCCGAAGCGACGTTCATCTCGTGGCAAGTTTGGAAGATAAAATCCGTTGGGCTGGCGAACGCGTGAATTGTAATCATCGAACCCACTCAAGGAAACTTCCATGAGGTCCCGTATGCGGTCGTAGTCTTCAACCAAATACTTCCATTGGAGGTGCTGTTCACCAACTGTTGATTGAGCTAATTCTGCTACGATCCAAGGCTCACTGCGGAGGTCCTTTGAAGCCGGTTTCAACTTACCTTCCGAACGGTGAACAACACCCATGGAGTTTTCCACCGTGACAAATTGATGTCCTGTGGGTTGAGAATCCACTTCAGTTCGCCCCAAGCATGGCAAAATCAAGGCCTCTTTACCGGTCACCAGGTGAGACCTGTTGAGTTTCGTAGAAACTTGGACGGTGAGGGGGACGTTTCTCATGGCGTCTGCCGTTGTGGTCGTGTCTGGTGCAGCTGAAATGAAATTACCGCCCATGCAGAAAAAGACGTCGACAAGCCCATCTTCCATCGCTTGAATGGAACGAACCACATCGTGGCCGTGATGACGTGGCATGGCGAATCCCAAGCCCTGTTCAAGGCCATCGAGAAATACATCGCTGGGGGCTTCCCAAATACCAACGGTTCGGTCACCTTGGACGTTTGAGTGTCCACGTACCGGGCAAAATCCCGCACCGGGTCGGCCAACGTGCCCACCCATGAGCAACAAATTCACGACTTCTTGGATGACTGCAACACCGTTTCGATGCTGTGTCAATCCCATGGCCCAGCATGCAATGGTGGCTGTTGAGTTGGAGAGCATGTTGCCTGCTCGCTCAATGTGTTCCCTCTCCAGACCTGAATCTGTGATGATGTCATTCCAATCCGTTTGCCCAAGATTGTCCTTGAGTTCATCAAAGCCTGTGGTCTGCTTGTCAATGAACGAACGGTCAAGACGGCCGTTACGGAGAACCACCTTCATCAGTCCCTTGAGCAGAGCGGCGTCTCCGCCAATTCGAACAGGCAAGTGCAAATCAGCCAAACTGGTGCTTCGGAAATTTGCTTTCATGTAGTCCTGAGGATGCTTAAATGCCATCAGTCCTGCCTCCGGGAGTGGGTTCACATGAATGATTGACGCACCGTTGTGCTTCGCATCCCTCAGAGCGGTGAGCATCCTTGGGTGATTCGTACCGGGGTTTTGTCCAATGACGACGATGACATCAGACCGGTTGAAATCCTCGAGGGTTACCGTGCCTTTGCCAATGCCGATGGTTTGCCCCAGTCCTTTTCCACTCGACTCATGGCACATGTTTGAGCAGTCAGGGAGGTTGTTGGTACCGGTTGACCTCACGAAAGCCTGGTAGAGAAATGCCGCCTCGTTGCTGGTTCTTCCCGAGGTGTAGAACACGCCCCTATCCGGCGATGACATGCCAATCAATCGGTCACTGACCAATGCGATGGCGTCGGACCATGATATTGGAGAATAGTGATTCGAGCCTTCAGCCAAATGCATGGGTTCTGCCAAACGACCGGCTCTGTTTAATTTGTAATCAGGCCATGTGGACAATTCTGCTATGGAATGCTGTTCAAAAAACGCTGCATCAACTCTTGCAGGCATGGCTTCGTCGGCGACGGCTTTCGCTCCATTTTCACAGAATTCAAACGTTGTACGGTGTTCTGGGTCGGGCCATGCACAACCTGGGCAATCAAAACCCTCTTTTTGATTGACCATCAACAAGGTTTTGATGGTTTTTGCCGGCCCCATCTTGGTCAAACCGTGGACCATGGAGGATGTGGCTGCCGCAACACCTGCAGCTTTTTTCTTGGGTTTTGACAGCCGTAGTCGGTTCGAATCGGGTGGTGTCGTGGAACGAACGGTCTCTCTCATTGATTCACCCGTTTGAATCGGAGCGGTCCCCGTTCTCAATTGTTTGTGTTGTTAAGACCATCAAGACGTCCAATCACAACCGAGGAATGAGGCTTCCAGAACGACACCAACGTGATGTTATGGGTTCGTGCAGTATCGGCAGCCATGCTTGAAGCTGCCCCCACACTTGCGATCGTGTGCACTCCCATTCGTGCTGCTTTGGCCACCACATCCCAGCCGACGCGACCAGACAAGAGGAGCGCCCGAGGCTTTCGGTCGCGATGCTCTGTGCGCCATGAGCCCCAGGCTTTGTCCACTGCGTTGTGTCTGCCGATGTCTTCGCAGATGATGTGATTGTCGCCTTGGTCCATAAGGAGGGCTGCGTGCATGCCCCCTGTAGCTTCAAAGCCGGGTTGCCCTGATCGCATCACCTGAAATCCTTTGGTCAACTGCTCCATTGAAATCGAGTCACTTGAAGGAGGACCAGCCCGATTAACTTCCAACCGGTTGTGAAGATGCGGATGATCGCAAGCACCACAGGACGAGGTGACGATTGATGGACGCTCGTACAAAAGAGTTGTACCTTCGAGGCCGTTGACGAGGACCGATACGGTACCGTTGTCCAAATACTTCAGAACAAGTCGTTCAGGTGTGATGTCCAAATCGTGTTCAAGGAAGAGATGACCAATCGTCAAATGTTCAATGTCGTGTGGAGTTGCCAACAAACGCGTCAGTGTTCGTTCCGTGGTCTTCAGTTCAACCAACACTTCCAATGCCAATCGGTCCACCTCAATCGCAAACGAAGAATCGGCGTATCGGTGAATCGTACGGTCGTCGTGCAACATGGCATCAGCCTTCTATGGAGTCACGATCAATGTCGAAAAATTCGAATTGCAATTCGACGAGTTCCGAGCTGGATTTCGCTGCAGCATACTCTTCCAAGGGTTCGTGGTTGAGTTCAAAGAATCTCGAACCCCAGCGGAACGCTCCAAGCACTTGCTTGGCCTGTTTCTTGCGCCCCATCATGTACAAACAGGCTGATAGGGCCTCAGCGGTTGTTAACCTCCCAGGTTTGCCCCAGTTGACTGGATTGGCAGCAAGGAGCAAGGGAAGCATGCGTGGTTGCAGTCGTGTGCGTTTCATCACCGTTTCCACACTGCTTTCAATATGAGCCCAACTGCAGTCCAAACCGACCAAAGCACCACCCTGTTCCATCAAAAGCTCGTGATCCTCAGGCCCAAACACCTTGCCGCATAAAGGCTCGAGGATGATGCCTCTGCGCGGAAGTTCTCGGAAATTCTTGTGAAGTTTCAAGTCTCCACGCTTTGAGGCCAAAACAGCCGTGTTTTTTTTCGGGTCATCTTGAGCCAACCAAAGGGCATGGATGTTGACGTCCATTGAGTTCATCCCATGTTGTTGAAATAATCTCCAAAGGTCATGCCTCGACCCGAACCCGGTGTGACATGGCGTGTTTCTTCTGCCGTTCGTGCAACCATGAGTTCGATTGACAAGATGCGCTCAAACTTACGAACCACTGGATCGGTGGGGTGTTTGCCCGACTCTGCAGATTTAATCACGTTAACGGTCTCAGCCATTTTCTTTGCAAGTTGTTGTTGGGACAGATTAAGGGACTTACGGGCTTTTGAAATCCGCTTGCTGAAATCATGGGCCAATTCTTTGGGGCCGGTGGTCATGAGCGCCGGTTTTGTGTTCTTTTGGGGTGCCTGGCGCATGTTTCGAGCCCGTGTCAATCCTGGGGCTTCCTGCTTGGGGACTAAATTCAGTTTGTCGGAGCAACGAGAACACGCCGTCACCGTTGTTTTCCCCATCGGGAGTTGACGAACGGCCACCTTGACCGCACCGCAGAGTTCGCATTCGCCCATGGTGGATATTATTTGACGACAGGATTTGAATCCTTTGACCCATCGTTACGAGGGGCTAGGTCCCAATTGTTCATGTATCGTGGCCGTATAGCAACAGTATGGGTACAGAGGTCGAACGAACCGATGGGAGCGTAAAGCCCCAACCCGAGGATGAATTCAAGGTCTTGGAAAGCGCTCTTCTTGAACTGCGGGAAGAGTCTCAAAATCTCATCACGGAACGGAATGCCCTCGAGACCGACATTCGTTCACTCCGTAAGAAAGTCGATCGACTGGAAGAAAACGTGAACATCATGAAGATGCCACCGCTGATCATTGGCCACTTACAGGATGTTCTTGACCACGAACGAGCCATCGTTCGATCATCAAACGGCACCGTGTTTCAGGTTTCTTTGAACCAACGTCTGGATCCTGAAAAACTCAAGCCGGGCACACGTGTTGCCCTCAACCAAGACAGTCTCTCCGTCATTGAGGTTCTCCACGATGCTTGGGATCCCATGGTGAGTGGTGCTGAAATGATTGGAAAGCCCACCATCACATACAACGACATCGCAGGGCTTGATGAGGAGGTAAAGTTGGTCCGAGAGGCGATTGAGCTTCCACTGGTTCAACCTGAATTGTTTGAAAAGGTAGGAATCACACCGCCAAAGGGCGTGCTTCTCGTTGGCCCACCAGGGTGCGGAAAAACCCTTCTTGCCAAAGCCGTGGCGAACCAAACCGATGCCACCTTTATTCGGATGGTGGGGAGCGAATTGGCCCAGAAGTACATCGGCGAAGGTGGTCGTATGGTTCGGGAATTGTTTTCATTGGCCAAAGAGAAGTCTCCCAGCATCATTTTCTTGGATGAAATCGATGCCATAGGGGCAAAAAGGCTTGATGGTTCAACGAGTGGAGATCGTGAAGTTCAACGGACATTGATGCAGTTGTTGGCTGAATTGGATGGCTTTGATGCCCTTCATGATGTCAAGATCATTGCCGCCACCAACCGTCCAGACATCTTGGACGACGCTCTTCTTCGACCGGGTCGTTTCGACCGTGTGATTGAGATCCCACTTCCCGAGGATGCTTCGAGGAAATCAATACTTAGCGTCCATCTCACCGGCATGAACACCAAGAAACTCAACCTCCAAAGAATCGTTGAAAAGACAAACGGGTATTCAGGTGCTGAATTGAGGGCAATTTGTGTTGAAGCTGGGATGGTGGCCATTCGTGACGGTCGGTCGTCGGTGACTCAGGCCGACATGATTTCTGCCGTAACGACGCTTGAAAAGAAGCGGTCACAAACCACAAACCATGGCTCACCTGAACGCCTTTACATGTGAATGGATGAACAATGTTCATTGACTCCATGGCTTGGACCGGACCATGAGTTCAGCACTGGTTGAATGCGTGCCCAACATTTCAGAAGGCCGAGACCTCAACAAAATCAATCAAATCGTCAATGCAGCACGATCGATTGATGGATGTCATGTGTTGGGTGTGGAGCCTGACCACGATTATCATCGGACCGTCATCACGCTCGCTGGTGAACCGGTAGCGGTTCGTTTAGGGGCAGTGGCTCTCATCCGAGAGGCCGTGAAAATCTTGGACATGCGCAACCACAGTGGAGAACATCCGCGATTGGGTGTGGTTGATGTCTGTCCGTTTGTACCATTACGGAACATGACATTGGAGGATTGTGCTGAATTGGCCAGGCACGTCGTTTCTGATTTGGCATCAACAGAAGATGTCCCTCTGTTTCTTTACGGCGCCGCTGCTACACACCCCGACAGGATGCTCCTCTCCAATTTGCGAAAAGGGGAATATGAGGGACTTGAATCAAGGTTTACAGGAGCAAACGAACGCCACAGCCCGACCACGATGAATCCGGACGATGGGGCGAGGGAATGGAGTGAAAATGTTGCACGCTCGGGTGGCATCACGGTAGGCGCACGGCCAATTTTGGTTGCATACAATGTGAACCTTGCCGAACAAGGCGCAAATGTTGCAAAAAAAATAGGATCGCTTGTGCGTTCAAGTGGACGCCTTATCAAATCGCCAACAGGTGTACGACTTCGCACGGGTGGACTTCTACAAAAGGTTCAGGGAATGGGCGTTGACCTCGAAGAACTGGGCATCTCCCAAGTTTCGATGAACCTTATTGATGTGGAATTGTGCCCGATGCATCAAGCCTATGAAACGGTCCGTAGTGTCGCTGCAGATCATGCTGTTGATGCAGAGGGCAGTGAACTTGTAGGATTGGTTCCTTTGAGTGCAATGCTTGAGGCGGGATCGTTTTATGACCCAAACGCGCAAGATGAACATACCCTCGTCCATGCTGCAATAGAAGGACTGGGTTTGGACCGGCATCACCGTTTTGATCCAGAGGAAAGCATCATTGAGTGGGCCCTAGAGAAGGTGAGCCAATGAATTGGATGGACATGACGCAACGCGAATTTTTAGCTGCTTTGGCCTCTTCCTCTCCAACGCCTGGTGGCGGCACAGCTGCGGCGATTTCACTCGGCCAGGCAGCAGCTCTCAGCATCATGGTGTGCGATTTGACATTGGGGAAGGATAAGTGGACCGATGGTTGGGCTGTTGCTGAAGAAGTCCAACGTTGCGCTATCCCACTTATGTCACGGTCAGGGGACTTGGCTCAACACGACAGTGACGCATTTGATGGGGTGATGTCGGCGTATTCCATGAAGAAGGACAGCGAAGATGAACGTCTGACTCGACAAAGTGCCATTCGAACGGCCACGGTAAAGGCAGCTGAAGTTCCATTGGACACAGCAAGAGCCGCATCCACACTCTTGGCCATGTTGCCAGACTTGGCAAGTTATGGAAACGGGAACGCCGTATCTGACGTTGGGGTTGCTGGGCTTCTGGCGAGTGCTTCTGCAAAAGGTGCGTTGTTTAATGTTGAAATCAATCTTAACGGTTTACCTGAGCATCTCTCATCGCCGTACTGGCCCGAGGTTCAATCGTTGCAAGAAAAGATCCGCATCGATGCTCGTAAGGTGATGGATGCTGTTCGAGCTCGATTGGGCTAATTCCATTGCACGGCCCAACACACCGAATGAACAACGCGATGGTTCGTTGGGTGTCCTCACATGGAGCGTCAGCGAACTTCGGAACCCGATGAAATCTCACCGTCAACGGTGATCAGACGCACCTTGCCTGAACCGTCATCGGCAGCCAGCATCATGCCCTCGGACATCACGCCTCGTAGCTTTCGTGGTGCCAAGTTCGCCACAAACACCACGGATTTGCCTTGGAGGTCTTCCATCGTGTAATGCTCCTTTAGGCCTGCACAAATTGTGCGGCCCCCTGAAGAGCCGTCATCGAGATTCACGACGTAGAGTTTGTCAGCGTTTGGATGGTCTTCGACCGATTTGATATGGCCAACCTTGAGTTCAACTTTCATGAAATCTTCAAACTTCAAATGTACAACGCCCTCTTCAATCTCTTTCATCTTCTTTCCTCCTGATTTTTTGCCACCCTTCACGCCAAGAACGGGCGATGCTGTGTTACTAGATTCGTCAACCAATCCAGTTTCGACCTTAAGAATCTCTTCCAAATCCAACCGTTGAAACAGCGGTTGGGGGGGTTGGGATGACCATGTCAAAGCGACTGACCAATCGCAAACCCCCTCCCATGGCTGATGTTGAACCTGGTCAGTGTATCCAAGCATTTCCCACAAACGTTGGGAACTTGTTGGAAGAAACGGTTGGAAGGCAATCGCCAGTCCTCTTGAAATCCGCCAACAAAACGAGAGGGTGGCAAGACTCTCTTCGTGACCTTCGCTGCGTCCCTTAAGATGCTTCCAGGGGGCGGCATTTTGCAAAATTTGATTTCCATATTGGGCGATGTTCATTAGATGCCGCAGGGATTCCTTGTATCGGTGCGATTTCAGTGATTGAGTCGCAAGGTCAAACAGAGATTCCACATGTGTTCGATGGTGATTCAGGTTTGGATGATGATCAAATTCCAAAAACGGTGACTCCCCCTCGGCGGCTGGCAAACGAGCCCCTAACGTCAACACCCTGTGGACAAAATTTCCGTAAGCTGCAATCAATTCAGCGTTGACACGCTCAACAAAATCAGACCAGTTGAAATCCGTATCATGGTTTTCTGGCATGTTGATGCTCAGGTAGTAACGAAGCGTGTCAGGATCGTAGCGTTCTAAAAACGACGGAAGCCATACAGCATGTTTTCTCGATTTTGAAAATTGCCCTCCCGCGAGCATCAAGTATTCCATCGCAGGAACATTGTGCTCAAGAGCCAATTCGCCCGGTCCTGGACGCTCGATTGGACTGTCAACGTGCTGCCCTTTGTTTACAGCATTCAAGCCGAGAATTAGCGCAGGCCATATCACCGTGTGGAAGGGTATGTTGTCTTTTCCGAGGAAATACAGATGTCGGGGGACAGTGCCGTCTTCAGCAACACACCACCAACGTTTCCACCCGTCCACGCCATCAGGGTGGTCGGCTGCATGGCGTTCTGACCAGATTTTAGCACACGTGAGGTACCCTTGCACCGCTTCAAACCACACATAAATGCATTTTCCATCCCAATCTGATTCGTTCATTGGAACCTCGATCCCCCAGTTGAGGTCGCGGGTGACGGCGCGAGGACGAAGACCCATGTCCAGCCATTGTTTGGTCATTGCACGAACATTGGATTTCCAAGAACCGTGCTGATCTGCAGCGTGCTCTTCCAACAGTTTCTGAAAGACATCCAATCTGTAGAACAAGTGTTCCGTCTTTTTGATGGTCACCTTGTACGACGGGTTCATTTTTGATACAGGCAAACGTAATTCAACCGACTCGTACGTTGCTCCACAAGAATCGCACTGGTCGCCACGAGCACCTTCGGTGTTGCACGCTGGGCAGGTTCCCTCCACGTACCGATCGGGCAGGAATCGCCCACCACCATCGGGGTGGTGCTCGTAGTATTGTTCCATCTCGCGCTGTTCAAAAAATCCCCCTTGATGCAAGGTGGTGAAATGTTCCTGCACCATTTCTTTGTGACGATGATCACTGGTACGATTGAACAACGCCCCACCGTAATCAACCCCTCTTGAATCGACGATGGGCGACCATGCACAGCCGAGATCTACGAGTGCTTTTTGATTGATTTCGTGGTATTTGTCAACGACATCTTGTGGTGTGATGCCGTTTTGTTCAGCAGTAACCGTGATCGGTGTCCCATGTTCGTCCGAGCCCGAAACCATCAACACCCGATTTCCGAGGGCGCGTTCAAAACGGTACTGGATATCGGGAGGCAAATAACATCCAGCAACGTGACCGAGATGAAGTGGGCCATTGGCATAAGGCCACGCTACACAAATTAGCACGTGTTCCGATGACATCTTGCCTCAGCCATCCCAAAAGAACACCCTTCTTGAGGTTCACCCCCTCCGAGCGTGCCACGTTCGCAATGACGATGATGAAGCGTCATTTTGAAGAACCCCAAACGGCTCCGACCAATTGGTCCAATCGGACAGGGGTCACTTTCACTTCATGCTCAACCAAGCATATGCAGCCGTCGTACCCGTTGGAGAGAGCACCGGAAACGGTGACCTGTCGCTTCTCATTTTTTACCTCACGCTGGCTCTCGGGGTGTCGTTTGTTTGTTCCATTTTGGAAGCTATCGTTCTTTCAATGCCACAGACCTATGTTTCAATGCTCGAAGCGGATGGCAAGAAGACAGCAGGATTGTGGGCCTACCTGAAGGACGACGATTCAGTACGGCCGCTCACAGCCATCTTGACGCTCAACACCATTGCCCACACAATGGGTGCTGCTGGTGTGGGCAGTGAAGTGCAAAACATATGGGGGTCTGAGGTGTTGACACTCGCCTCATTTTTGCTCACGATTGCCGTTCTGTTTCTTTCCGAAATCATCCCAAAAACCTTGGGGACAGCCTATTGGAAACGATTGGCAACGCCCGCAGGGTACACGCTGTCGTTCATGACAAAAGCGTTGTTTTGGCTCGTTGGACCCATCCAATATCTCAAATCAATTCTCCCCAAAGGCGATGTTGCTATGGTGACACGTGACGATGTTGCCGCCATGGCCGACCTCGGTGAGATCGAAGGGGCCTTGGAAGAATCCGAAGAAACGGTGATTCACAACCTTCTCAAATTAAGAGAGATCAAAGTGAACGAGGTTATGACTCCCAGGGTGGTGGTTAGTGCTTTTGACATGAATGCGACCATTAAGGAAATCTTGGACGAGCACACCATTCTTCGATTTTCTCGCATCCCCGTTTACAACGAGCACATCGACAACATCGAAGGGTTGGTCATCCGCTCAGAAATTTTGATGGCAGCCAGCCGCGACGAATGGGACACCAAACTCAGCAGCATGATGAAACCAATCCTCAACATTGACTTAGGAACCACCGTCGAGCGAGCCCTTGACGTGTTCCTCGTCAACAAACAACAATTTGCACTCATCAACGATGAATTTGGAGGAACCTCTGGAATCTTGACCATGGAGGATGTCATGGAGACGTTGCTTGGAAAAGAAATTGTGGATGAACTTGACGAAGTTGAGGACATGCGTGAGTTGGCAAAGAAACAAGCCAAGGTAAAAAGCACAGAATAGTGCTGTTCAGTCCCCATCTTACCATCTGCGGGCTGCTAGGCTGGATTCATCAACGAACATTGAATCAACGTTCATTGTGTCGAACGTCATCCAACCACTCGCCAACGATTTTATTTCTGAGGGGATGATTGTGCGATCCAGTGTGATGTAAACTTGGAAGCATGCGTGTGGTGAGTAAGCCCTTGTTCTGCAGCTCCATTTGGTGAATGAGGCGTTCGTAATGGGTTGCTCCGAGTCGCTCGTCTGGGTCGGCCTGAACCAAGAGACAGACTTCGTGAAAGATCCCCCAGGCGGGTATGTCGGCGTCCGAGAGTGTATTGATGTCCGATGTGGCTGGATTCAGACGTTTGAACCGATTCATAACTCGATGCTGCAGGGATGGTTTGAATATCTTCGGAAGTTTCAGCATTCGGCAAGTTTCCTCAAAAATTTCGCTGTATCCAGTCATTGGTGATTCCATGACCCATCCGGACAAGTCCAACCGGTGATGGAGTTCATTCCGCCTTTTACTGATTCGAAACCCAACAAAACCTCCCATGCTGTGTCCATAGTACATGACAGGAACGGTTGTGGAAAACCCAAACTCCTCGATCAGAGCGTTGACTGCCTGCACGATCACAGAGACAGACTGTTCAGCGGACCAAAACGACAGTGATGAGGATGAACCATGGCTCGGCAAATCGATAAGCACCGCATTAAATCCTCGAACCAGAAAAGGCTGTACTCGATCTGTCATTCGAATGGAACCAGAACTCCATCCGTGACATGCAAGAACAAGAGGAGCATCCCGATTAATCGGGGAATGATAGAGTTGAAGTGGCCCAATATCGGTTTGAACTTTAACAGAAACCCAGTTTTCGGTGATCGGCTCTTTCCTCAATGAAGGTGAACGAAACGACCATCGAGTCATGGTGTGGATGTACAGCCACCATGTTCCGCCAACAGCGAAAGGAATCCATGGAGCGAGGTTAAACAAAATGGAGATGCCGAAAAGACACGACACGAGAAGACACTCAACCCATACCGGGTTAATCGGTCGTTCAACCATGAATGTCACTCGGTTTTAGAGTCCGATGATTCATCGCTGGAATCGTCTTTGTTTTCCTCTTCTACTGATGATGCGGCCCCTTTTGCGGCAATCTTTGCTTGGCGCTTTTCTTGCCGCTCCAACAGTTGGTCTCCAAAGTTGCCCATGTTTTCAAGGCGAGCCCAGATGCCCGTTGCCTTTTCTTCCTCGGATGGAGTGTACTTGACCAGGTAAGCACCGAACAACAGGTCATACACGCCTTGGCTCATTTCACTGCCGTTCCTGAGGTACCTGTCAATGAACCATAGAATCATGAAGACAGTACCCAATGAAAACATCACAATCGCTCCAGTGTTGCCATCTTCCGACAAGTTTTGGAACTGGGTTCCTACCATAATCAGTCCAATCAAAGCGGCCAGTCCGGCTGAATTGACCAAGATACCGTGGAGGAACAGCGGATCTCGGCCATCCCCTCGAACGTATTTTGTTCTCGAAACAAATTGTCCGATATTTCTGCTGAATTTCATCGGGATAAAAATCACGTTGATCACGATGATTCCACCGCTCACAGCAAAGAGGATGGTGGTCACGACACCGGTGTCCGATGTTGCGATGAAAATAGCAGCAAACAAGACACCAAAGTTCACGATGAAATTCACCAACCAAGAAATTCGACGGTTCATGCCGCTTGCAAGCTCGTAATCCCCCGAGAGTCCTGCTGGACGCGCTCTTGGCACCTTGGCTTTAGCTGGTTTTGCATTGGCGGCTGGCTTGGCCTTAGCGACCGCTTTCGCTGCTGGTTTTGCCTTGGCCACCGCTTTCGCAACGGGTTTTGCCTTGGGCACGGCTTTAGGAGCCGCTTTGGCCTTTTTGTCTTCGGTATCGTTTCCGCCTGCTGCTGCAGCCTTGTCGAGCAATCCCATGTTCTTCACGCACCCTTGTATTCTTCGCCAATGCGACTGTAAATTTCAAAATCAGGCGAAGAGACGAATGCATTGATTGAATCGTCAGGCATGTTGCCCAACAGGTCGTCGACCATCAAATAAAATTCACGACGTGTTTCATCGCTCGTGGTGGTTGGTGATGCATGCACCTCTTTTAGCAATTCAAAACCAGAACTGTTCATGAATTCTGTAACAACATCCTCTGGCAGGTGGTCACCAAGAAGGTCATTCGCAAGAACGACGAATGATTCGAACAGTTCATCGATTTCGCTGGTTTGAATCGGGGCAGCAACAGGTGTTTCTTGGGCGGAAGCAGGCACATCGGATTTGAGTGCTTTTCGACGAGCCATCAACTCCGTCAACACCGGTTTGAGTTCCGCTAGCGAGGGCTTGTCACCCGTGGCTTTTGCCTCCTGATACAACGGCTTGAGTTGACGAAGTTCCGCTTCGACCGCTTTCAATTCTTCCGCCGGCGTCAATTCGGTTGGTTCGTCTTGGCCGATGAGTTCAACGGTTGGTGCATCACGAAGTTCTGCCTTTTTGTCTTCGAGTGATGCTTTTCGCATGACGATGATCTCACGGTCAAGGGAGTGACCAAACCTGTCTGCGTACCTGTCCAATAGTGAGCCAGCCTCTTTGTTGCTGATTCTGTCGATGTGACCGTAAATCTGTTGGAGGGGCTTTTCGGACCTTTTTGCCCATAAAGAACCGTATTCTGAAGAATCTACTCGTTCTGAAAGGCTCGGAGGTTGTGTGGGCTCAACAACAGGTAGAGTTGCTTGTGGTGCGACGGGGAGAGGCTCTGAAGGGAGCGGTAGGGGTGCCAATGGAAGGTCGCCCGGAAGTGGGAGTGGTGGAAGTTCTCCAGGCATAGGGAGGGGTGCTGGGAGAGGGGCGTCAGAGGACGTGGCCTTCTTCGATTTCTTACCACGACGTAGTCCCAATGACCTCACCTGTATCACAGGGTGGGCAATCCACCCTTGAACCTTCCCTCAGCCCACTTCACAAACTGGTCATTGAGAAGCGAAGTTCAACCGACGATACGCGCCCATCCTTTGAGGACAAGGAACGTGGCACCGGATTCGTGGATACGGATTCGTTCGCCAGCTTT
>QXXW01000037.1:0-13797 GCA_009887255.1 Candidatus Poseidoniales archaeon
ATACGATGTGGCACTCATGGCCGACTCCACCTCGCGATGGGCTGAAGCAATGCGTGAGATTTCCTCCCGACTTGAAGAGATGCCCGGTGAAGAAGGCTACCCTGCCTACCTTTCATCCCGAATTGCAGAATTCTACGAACGTGCTGGCCGTGTGGAGACCCTCAGCGGCGAGGACGGCTCCGTTACCGTCATCGGTGCGGTTTCACCACCTGGCGGTGACATCTCTGAACCGGTGTCCCAAGGTACCCTCCGAATTGTCAAGGTGTTCTGGGGTCTTGATGCTGGATTGGCACGACAACGCCACTTCCCCGCCATCAACTGGCTCAATTCCTACTCTCTCTACCCGCAGAGTTTGGACCAGTGGTTCCGCGACAACATCGCTCAGGATTTCCCCGAGATTCGCACACAGATCAGCGGTCTGCTTCAAACCGAGTCCGAGCTTCAAGAAATCGTCCAACTCGTCGGTTCGGATGCTTTGCCGGTCGACCAACAGTTAACCCTCGAAGTGGCCCGTATGATTCGTGAGTACTTCCTTCAGCAGAACGGATTCCACGATGTTGACGCCTACTGTGATATCCACTTGCAGTACCAAATGGCCAAGGCCATTCTCACCTTCCAAGACGCTGCCAAAACGGCCATGGCGTCTGGGGCTCAACTCAACGATGTGGTGAACGTTCCCGCTCGCTCTGACCTCATTCGTGGTCGGTTCGAAAAGGGCTACATCAACGATATTGAGGGCATGGTCAAGAAGATGACCAACGAAATTGCCGACACGGTGGAGACCAACTGAGGAGAGGATTGAGATGACTGGAAAAGAATACCGCACAATTACCGACGTCAAAGGACCGTTGGTCTTTTTGAACAAAACCGAGCCTGTGGCTTTCGGTGAAATCGTTACGCTCCGCCTCGCCAACGGCGACATCAAGAACGGACAAGTGCTCGACACTTCCGATGACCTTGTGATCGTCCAAGTGTTCGAAGGCACGGCTAAAATCAACCGAGAAACCGGTGTTACCTTCATGGGTGATGTCTTCAAACTCCCTGTGAGCACGGATTTGATTGGCCGTATTTTGGACGGTGCAGGCCGACCACGTGACGGCGGACCAGAGATCGTTGCGGAAGAGAAAGCTGACATCATCGGTGCAGCCATCAACCCCTACAGCCGTCAATCCCCCCACGATTTCATTCAAACGGGCATCTCGGCCATTGACTGCTGCACAACCCTGGTTCGTGGGCAGAAGTTGCCCATTTTCTCTGCATCAGGTTTGCCGCACAACGACATTGCGTTGCAAATCGCACGACAAGCCAAGCTGCAAGACTCAGATGAAGAATTTATTGTGGTGTTCTGCGCCATGGGAATCACAGCTGAAGAATACAATTTCTTCCGTTCTGACCTTGAGCGAACCGGGGCCCTCGAAAACGCTGTGCTGTTCGTCAATTTGGCCGACGACCCGGCCGTTGAGCGAATCATCACCCCTCGTTTGGCTTTGACCGCGGCAGAGTACCTCGCCTTTGAGAAAGACTACCACGTTCTCGTGATTTACACGGACATGACGAACTATTGCGACGCTTTGCGTCAAATTGGTGCAGCACGTGAAGAAGTACCAGGTCGTCGTGGTTACCCCGGTTACATGTACACGGATTTGGCCATGCTCTACGAGCGTGCAGGTATTGTGAAGGGCAAGAAAGGGTCCATCACTCAATTCCCAATTTTGACCATGCCCGGTGACGACATCACTCACCCGATTCCCGACCTGTCGGGTTACATCACCGAAGGACAGATTGTGATCAGCCGTGAACTGCATCAGCAGGGTATTTACCCGCCGATCAACGTTCTACCGTCCCTGTCCCGCCTGATGGGTTCATGTATTGGCGAGAAAACCACCCGAGAGGATCACAAATCCGTTTCTGACCAAATGTACGCCGCCTACGCTCAAGGTCGTGAACTTCGAGGATTGGTCGCCATCGTTGGTGAAGACGCCTTGAACGAACGTGACAAGCAACTTCTTGACTTCTCCGGAATCTTCGAGGACAAGTTCCTTCGCCAATCCCGTGACGAGGACCGTTCGATCAATGAAACACTGGATTTGTGCTGGAACCTCATGGCCAACATCGACACAAAATACCTTGTTCGATTGGACCAGAAGTGGATCGAGAAGTACCATCCTGAAAACCGAGCTTGAGCAACCATACGAGGTGAGACCACATGGCTTTGGACATTAAACCAACCAGAAGCGAACTCATCAAGCTCAAAGGCCGCATCAAGCAAACCAAAAACGGTTACAAGCTTCTGAAGATGAAGCGTGACGGATTGTTCCACGAGTTCCGTCAATTGTTGGCCGAAATGATTGAAGCCAAGCGAGAACTCACTGACGCCTACCGCCTCGCAAAGACACGAATTGACCTGGCCAACGCCATCGAAGGTGGTCTGGCAGTTCGTGCCGCGGCCATTGCCAACTCCGCCCACCCAGAAGTCGAGGTTTCACCTCGAAACATCATGGGTGTCGTCGTGCCAAGCGTGAGCGGTACCAACCTCAAATCGACGTTCGCCGAGCGTGGGGTCGGCTTCATCGGTTCTTCACCCTACATCGACGAAGCCAGCGAGTCGTTTAGCGAACTCATCGAGAAGATCGTTCGTGCCTCTGAGATGGAAGCCACACTCAAGCGCCTGTTGGCAGAAATAGAAGCCACCAAGCGTCGTGTCAACGCTCTCGAATTCAAGGTCATCCCTGAACTTGAAGAAGCAAAAGTGTTCATTCAGCTCCGCCTTGAAGAGATGGAACGTGAAGAAACCTTCCGTCTCAAGCGGTTCAAGAACAAGTGATGAGCCCGTGCCCTCAACGAGGGATTCATGGGGGATGGACGACTGCAACAACACACAGGTGAGTCCATGACGTCCGGAGGAGAACACGACCACCAACCATTGCCCCACCATAAGCGGGCATGGGATCAGGTTGACCTCCTCTCGAGCATCATTGGCCGTTACGTTCACGTCCTTCACCGGCACAGCGATTCATGGCCATCATGGGATGTTGCCGTGAAAGAAGACGAAGACATCCATGAAGTGTGCCTCCTCGTCAATCAACATCTGTCAAAATTGGGGTGGTTGTCAAAGCTTACCAGGAGCAAAGACGGCTGGGCCATGACCGTTCTTCCGTTGCCTGAACGCCAATTTCCGCGGAAAGGCGGGTTGCTGTTGTTCTGGGTCCTTTCTTCCTTGACCCTCACCTTGGCTGCAGATGTCTGGACGCGTCCGGTCCGTCAATCGGGGGGATGGTTTTCAACCTCAAGTTTTGTTGATGCGTTCCTTGGATATGCTGGTCCTGTGCTGTCCGTTCTTGCGATTGCTACCGTCGTTCATTGGGCGGTGGCAAAACACCACGGTGTTCGTGCTGGCACATTGATGCCAGTGCCGGACCTCACCATCGCTTTGTTTGCCATCGGCCTGTTTCCACACGGCTGGCTTTTGTGGCCGTTTGGGATGCTCTTGATTCCAAGCCTTCCACGAATGGATGCTCGGCCGTGGCCGGACCGTGCGTCGTTGGGTTACACAGCGCTCAGTGTACCGCTTGTGATGGGTGCGGGTGGCGTGACACTTTTCGTTGCCGGTATGTTCCAAACACCCGAATACATCGCAGCCACCTCTGCGCCATTGTTGACCCAGCCACCGGTCCTCCTGTCCTTGCTTTCGGTTGAATTGATTCACCCTGACGCTCTTACTCGCCTCGCATGGGCTCACCCTTGGGTTCATGCTGGCGGTTTCTTGATGTTGATGGCCTGGATCTCCCTGTTGCCCATCCCCACCTTCCCCGGGGGTCGTTTGTTGGTGGCACGAATGGGTTTGTTTGAAGCACGCAGTTCCTCAACCCAAAGCCTTCTTTTCGTGACGGCCCTTGTGTTTGCTTATGTGTTCGGTGTGTTCACAACGTTCTCATTGTGGTATCTGGTCTTGGCTCTTGTGTTGCCATTGCTGTTCTTTTTCGGTAACAACCTTGGCAGCCCAGTCATTCTGGACGAGACCAAAGGCCTCAGTGAATCCCAACACCGCCGCCTAGGCTTGTTGCTCCTGGTTGTCTTTTTGTTGTTGTTGCCCGCTCAACAACCGGTGGTGCACGGGGATTCATGGGACGAGTCAATGAGCGTGACCGTCACCTCGCCGCCTCTCGCAGAGTTGCTGGAAAACGGCACTTGGGTTTCAAGGAGCGAACTCCGAGTGACCAATCCTTCCTACCTCGCCCAACCCTTTGCCATTGATTTGCGGCATGAACAGCGCCACGTGCCTTGGCAGGCAGTATGGGATTGCGACGGACTCGACTCCTGGGCTCTCAACGGCAACAGCGGATGTGGAGATGTTCTTCTTCCCGGTCGCACGGCAATTTTCTGGGTGAACCATACCTGGGAGGCTTCATCGATGCCCACGAAGTCCAATTTCACCTACATCGTTGAACTGGACGGTGTCGTATCCTTGCATGAGCAGACGGTGATGCCATCCTTGGAAGTGGTGCCGTCCGATCACTGGTTTGACGTTGAGGCTGAGCCACCGCAACGCTGCGTCAATCTCCACGGAGTTTTGACGGCATCGAATGAACTCAATGTGAGCATCGACGGCGTTGTTCTCCCCAACTTGACCTTGGAATCGGTTCAATTTGTGGGGGGCGGATTGGACATGTCGTTGGTCACGGTTCCCGACCGCGTGTGCATGGCGGGTGTTGATCCCGTTGTTCTGGATGCAGCATCGTCCACGATTCAACTCAACAACGACACGTTCGATGTTCTCAAACCCATGAAGGAAGCCCATCTTCAAGCCTTTGTGCCTGAAAGCGGCTGGCTCCTTGACGCCAACACCACCGCATGGGGCGGTTTGCTGGACCAAGGTGGTGTGCTTCAACGAGGCGATGTTTGTGCTATCAACACCACGATGAGCAACCCTCCATCGCCGGTTTCGGGCCCTTGGGTTTGGGACACGAACGTGAGAGAGGCGGGCCACATGCCGTCCATTGAAGCCGGCCAACCCCTTACGCTAAACATCGATGACGGAACCAATGTTTCCGTCTGCAGCGACCCTTTTTCGCCTTATCCACGATTGAAATTCCAAGTCACTCAAGGCCCAGAACTGCTTGTCAACTGGTTGAACACCACCACCCGGTTCCCGACTCAGCCTTGGGCGTTGGCCTCCAATGGAACCCTTCTCAATGCAGGTATGGGGTCGCTGTCGTTTACCAACCCCTCCAATGAGAGCGTTCCGTTTCGCCTTTCGAGAGAAGGTGGATTTGGAGAGGAGTGGTCGCATGATTGGGACGGTACAGATCTCGAGCCTGGAACAACTTCACTGAACTTGGTCCCTCCCTCCTCGCCCCTTGCGACCATGTGGGTGACGTTTGAGTCAAACTCGTTTGTCTTGCACTTGGCGACATATTCGTGAGGCGAGAGAATGAACATTGCAGTGATCGGCCTTGGCTCCATTGGTTCAGTTCTTGCCTCACAGTTTGCCACAACAGACCACCCCCTTCATCTTCATGTTCGCGGCGAGCACGGTGCCATGATGGCCCTTGATGGCATCACTGTCCACGCCGATGAACCGTTCAAAATTCATCCTCAGCGTTGTTTTTGGTCATTCGAAGAATTGGATTGGCCCGAACAGCAAACCGATTGGGCCGATGTTGTGTTCATCTGCACCAAAGCCTACGATGTCTCTGCATCGTTGGATGTTGCTGAATTAACAGTGAGAAAGGGTGGAATTGTGGTCGCCTTGGCCAACGGATTGGGCCATCTCGAGACCCTTGTTTCCCGGTTTGGGCACGACCATTCTGCCGTGGCCACAACAACTCACGGGGCGTACCGAGAACCAACCGGAGCCGTCCAGTGGGTTGGCAAAGGTGGTGTTGAACTTTCCATGTCGCCTTTGGCCAACGTTGGATCGCTGAAGCCTTTGGAGGAGTTGCTGAATGAAGCTGGCTTGAACGCAACCCTTCACCGGGATGTCCACTCAATGGTTTGGGACAAACTCATCCTCAATTTGGCAGTGAATCCCATCGCCGCACTGGCAGGCTTGACCAACGGTGAACTCCTGTCAACGAATTTGTTCAGCACCTGCATGGAAGTCTACCGTGAAGCCTCCAATGTGGCCAAGGCTGAACGCATCGATGTCCTTGATGAAGTCGCTTTTGAGCACCGCCTTCGGCACGTGTTGGAAGCCACAGCGGACAACGAATGCAGCATGCTTCAGGACCTTAAAGCCGGCCGAACAACTGAAATCGCCTCAATGAACCATGCGGTGGTGGTTCTCGCTGAGCGTCACGGCCTGCGGTTGCCCCTCAATCAAGCCCTTGCCGCCATGATCACGGCTTGCCATCCGTGAGCAAATCAAGATTGAAGTGCAAGCCCATGTTGGTGGGTTGCTTGATTGCACTTTCCACCACCAAACGACCAGTGAGCGCCAAATTGCGCAATTCAATGATGTCACGATCGGGTATGGATTCTTTCCACATCATGGCGATTTCATCATGGAGCAACGCAAGTCGGCGGTGAGCCCGTCTCAACCGCTGATGGGTTCGAACAATGCCCACTTCCTGGCTCATCGTGGCCAAGAGGCTCTGTCGGTCGTGGACCAGAGGTGTGTGCTCGACCAGTGCATCCAACCCCTCAGCGCGCCATGCTGGGTGGTTTCCTTCGTACGGCTCGGGCGGATACTCAATCAGATGTTCAGCTGCCCGATGAGCATAGACCACGGCTTCGAGCAAACTGTTTGATGCCAACCGGTTCGCCCCGTGCATGCCGGTGCAGGCCACTTCCCCGATGGCGAACAGATGGGGCATGGGCTCTGAACGGTCGCGAAGCATGACCCTCCCAAGGTCGTCCACCTCCAAACCTCCGACCATGTAGTGAGCCGCGGGCAGAACGGGAATGGGGTCCTCTCCTAGCACAAGCCGTTCTTGGCTCAACCGGAGAGCAATGTTCGGAAAGTTGTCTTCAAGGTGAGGCCGGCTCAAATGAGCGGTTACCAACCAGACATGGTTCTCACCGGAGGCCTTCAATTCTTGATCGATGGCTCGCGCCACAATGTCTCGAGTGGCCATCGAACCTTGTTTGGAATGACGCAAGGTGAACGAAAAGGCATGAGGTGTTGGTTGCTCGTTCCCGTTCAAACTTGCTTGTTCACAAGCGTCCTGCCACGCTCGGAGATCATCCGAACTCAGCAACACAGCCCCTTCGCCGCGAAGGGCTTCAGTGATTAAAAACGGCCGGGTGGCGGAGGAATGAAGGGCGGTTGGATGGAATTGAATAAACGCCATGTCTTTGGCGCATGCACCGGCTCTATAGCCCATCGCCAAACCATCTCCCGTGGCGACACTTGGGTTGGTGGTGTGAGCCCACAATCTCCCAACCCCTCCGGTGGCGAGGACGATGGCATCGGCTTGCACCGTGTCAACACGTCCGTTTTGCTGGTCAAGACACCATGCTCCCGCCACACCTTGTTCGGGGCGTCCATGTTCACGCTGAATCAAATCTATCGCAAGGGTGTTGGTTCGAAGGGTTATGTTTGGATTCGCCACGGCTTTGGCGACGAGGGCCCGTTCGATCTCTCGGCCCGTTGTGTCCTTCGCGTGAAGAATTCTCGGCTCGGAGTGCCCTCCTTCTTTGGCCAGCGAAAATTCTCCATGCTCATCTGCATGAAAGTTGACACCGATTTCAATGAGGTCCTTAATACGCTGGCCTGCCTCGCCGATGACCGAGCGAACAACCGCCTCATCGCACGCTCCGTCCCCCGAACGGAGGGTGTCTTCGATGTGAGCTTGGATGGCGTCGATGTCGTCGCTGTCAAGAATTGCAGCGATGCCTCCTTGGGCCCAATTCGTGGACGAATCTTTGGCCCGCTGCTTTGTTACTACAACGACCTGATGCCCGGCATCGGCCAAACGATTTGCAGCAAAAAGACCAGCAATGCCACTGCCGATGATCATGACCTTGCTCATCGCTCATCGCTCCTTGAATTCGCTACGGCTTCCCCTTCTTCATCGTGATGGGTGTCTTGTTGGGCGCGATAGCCATATCAATCGGCTCCACCTCGTCGGGTTGGGTCTGCAAGTGAAAGGAGGCATCGGAACCTTGGTTGGCGGCGCAATCGTCGTGTTTGTTATCGCCAATGTCCAACTTGGAATGGTTGCCCCGCTGGCTGTTGAAGGGGCAGATGACCACAAACTCGACGTCATGATGATGGCCGACCCCTCGTGCGGTTTCGAAACCGTTGAGAACGATCTTGAAACCATGGGGGCATCCTACTGTCTGGGTGAAGCCGGACAGTGGTCCGGTGCTGATATTTTGATGCTCCTTGAAGGCCTGGTTATCGTCTTGGCTGGGCGCCTTGAATTGCCTCAAAACAAAGCATGGGCAAACAGGGTTCGAAGCATCGGGAAAGTCGTTGGTTGGGTGTTCATCGGGCTCGCTCTTCTCGATCGGCTCTCGTTGTTGCCCTCTTCGGCCAATTCTCAAAGTCTCGCTGATTTCTTCCCCATTGAGACTCAAGCGTGGTTGGTCCAATTGGCCTTCGCAGCGGTGGGTGTCTTTTTGATCCGAGGTCCGAAGTACTGGGAGGCGGAAGCGGTGGCCCAGACGCGAGACAAACTTGCACGCAAAACAGAAAAAGCAGAGGATTTCAAGTCATCGTTTTACAACAAAGAGCGTCATTCTGACAAGGAATTGGCCCGGGTTAACCGATCTCGATTCCTCCAACAAGACAAAGGCCTCTCGATGAAGAAACGTCGAAAACAACTGCTCGTCATGGCGACATGCCCGTATTGCCAAGGTGGCGGTTGCAAGCGGTGCAACGAATTCGGTGTCTTTTGAATGTGGTCGGCGTTGAATCGCCCGTGCTGAAAAACGGCGGACTGACCTCTAAAATTCGCATTCTTTAAGTCCTGTCAGCCATGCTTCCTTGCGAGTGGCAGGGGGTGAAACCCTTTCCAGGTGGGAAGAGAGATGTATCTGAACTCGCTTGAGGTTGAGAATTTCAAATCCTTCCGTGGAGAGGTGACCATCCCGTTCGGCCGGGGGTTCACCGCCATTACAGGGCCAAACGGCTCGGGCAAATCCAACTGTGGTGACGCCATTCAGTTTGTCTTGGGGCCAAAGTCCAACCAGGTGATCCGCGCAAAAAATTCGGCAGACCTCATCTTCAATGGAGGAAAAAATGCCAAACCTGCTCGTTCTTGCAGCGTGACGCTCGTGTTTGCCAACCCTGTCATGGCCAGCGGCCGTCGACGCCTTCCCATCGACAAAGATGAAGTGAGAATGTCTCGCCATATTCGTCTCACCTCATCCAACAACCCGGTCAACACCTACCAGCTTGACGGCGAGGACAGTTCACAGAAGGCGTTTCATCGTCTCCTTGGGGCCGCCAATGCACGCCCCGATGGATACAACATCGTCCTTCAGGGCGACGTGACGAGTCTGGCGAAAATGACGGCGAAGGAACGCAGGAAGGTGCTTGACAACGTCGCTGGCGTCACTTCGTACGATGATGAAATTCGCAAGGCCAACAAGCAGAAGGAGCACGTTGAAGGCTACATTGAACGAATCGGCCTGTTGGAGCACGAACAGAAAGATCGCCTCAAAACCCTCAACGCTGAAAAAAAAGTGGCGGAAAAGGCCCGGGACATCACCGATCAGATTCAAATCTCAAACACCCGATTGCTTCAATCCCGATATTCAAGCATCAAGAATGAATTGCAATTCCACACCGATGAGCGTCAGAAGTACATTCAAACCAGCAACGAGTTGATTGACCGGCATCGCCAAGATCAGAAAACATTGCTTGAACTCGACGACCGGATCGCTGACCTTCAACGAGAGATCGACAGACTCACCGGTGGTGAAACTTCAGAACTTGGCAGGGCTATTCGTGAGTTGCAGGTGAACCTTGAACTCAATGCGGATCGAATCGCCGACGCAGAACAAGAGGGTGAAGACGACGAAGGCCAAATGAGGGTTTTGGGCGTACAACACACCGAGGCTGGAAACGAACTCAACCTGCATGTTGACGCCTTGTCCAAGGCCAAAGCCACGCTCGGGCAGGCGTTGAATGCCCTTGAGCGGGCTCAAGTTGAAGAGAAGGAAATTCGAGAACAACTCGACAACGCTGGAGAACAAAATCAAGCGCTGTCCGATGCATTGAACGCTGCCGAAGCCACCGTCTCAGAACACCAACAGGCCGTGGCGCAGGAGCAGGGTGCGGTAGACAGGTTGGCCATTGAGGCAGAACTGTTGAGCCAACAATTGGCCGAGGCCCAAGAGGCTGCTGAAGAACTCCGATTGAATCTGGGAGATTTGGATGCCCGTGAAGAAGGTCTTTTGGAAAACGCTCCGAAACACGATCGGACAACGTTGGCAGCAGCTCTTTTGGAGGCGCAGCGAACCGAATCACAACTTTCTGGAGATCGCACCCAGGTGGAAACCAAACTCCAGAATGCAAAACGGGCATTGGCCTCCGCACAAACCGAAATGGAGCAACGCTCTGGGGCGAAGGGCCTGGCGGGTGGAGCGAGTGCCGTGATTGGCGCCCGAGACCGTGGCGAGTTGGAAGGCATCATCGGGACCATTGCAGAATTGTGTGCTCCCAAAGACGACGATCACGAATTGGCACTGTCCACATCCATCGGAGGAGGCATGGCTTCGGTTGTGGTTGAGTCCGATGAAGTTGCAGCACGAGCGATTCGCTGGCTAGCTGAAAACAAAGCGGGTCGAGCCACGTTCCTCCCGTTGAACCGTCTCAACAACACCCGAGCTGGAGGCCGGGCTGTCATGACTGCGAAAAAGGACGGCGTACTCGGCTTTGCTCACGAAATGTTGGATTACGATCCTCGAATCGATGTCGCCGTTCGGTTTGTTCTGCGCAACACCTTGATCGTTCGTGACATGTCCACTGCACGCAAACACATGGGCGGTGTTCGCTTGGTGACGTTGCGAGGCGATGTGACGGAGGCGGGCGGTGCCATGATCGGTGGCTCACGCCGACGAACCACCGTCTCCTTTGGAGGCCGGATTCAGGGGGCTTCAGAGGTTGAGAAGCAAACCGCCCTTGTGGAACGGTATCAATTGATGGCGGACACTGTGGCGGCTGCTCTGACAGAATCACGACGCTCGCAACAGCAATTGCGAGCAGACATCAACGCCATGGTGGACGATACACATGCTGTTGCTCTTCGGGAACTGAAAGCCGAAAAGAAACAAACCACCTCTCTGCACAAAAAGGCTGAACAACAAACGCAAACCCTTGAAGGAAAACTTGAGACTCTCCACCGAGACGCTCGCCAAGCCTTGGACGCTTTGTCCCGGGCACAAACGGTTCATGCTGAAGCGGTTTCATGCATGGAGGCTGCGAAAGGGGCCTTGGAGGACGCCAGCCCCCAACACCTCAAGGAACGGATGCACAACGCGAACATCCTTCGCGTCACTGCTGAAGGAGACATGGGTCGTGCACAGGAGATCCTTGCGAGCGGAGCGACTCATGAAGCCTTGCTCAATCGCCGCCTTAACGAACTCGCCTCGTCACTTACGCACCTCAAGGCTCAGAAGGTGGCTCGCTCAGAGCGCATCGATGCTCTCCATGCCCAGCTGGCAAGCGATCGCATCACTCTGAAAGAGAAGAAGGCTGAACAAGCCGTTTATCTTGAAGAAAACAAAGGACTTGAGCAAGAGCGTCAAGAGTTTGCCGACGAACGCACAGCCCTCCGAATTACGAACGAGAACCGACTGAATGAAGCTCAAAATCACCGGCGACTTGCCGATGAACTTCAACGTACGATTACGGAAAAGGAGGTCGAGTTGCATCAAATGTCACAGGAACTCATTGAAGCCAACCTTTCCCTCACCGACATACCCGGCGATTTGGGGAATGTTGGTGAACTTGAACGCAAACTTCGCAGGCTACAGCGCAAGTTGGAGGAATTCGGTCATGTCAACATGATGGCCATTGAACAGTACGATGAATGCCTCGCTCGATTGGATTTGATGAAGGATGAATTTTCCATGCTCAAACATCGTCGTCAAGATTTGATCGACGTCACAGGACGGCTGGAAGAGCAACGGAAAACACGGCTGATTGGCGTTTTAGAAAAGGTCAATGCCAACTTCCAAACCGCCTACAAAGAACTCTCCGACGGAGGTCGAGGCGAATTGTTCCTTGAGCACCCAGATGAACCGTTCAAGGGCGGTCTTGAATTGTGGGCTCAGCCTCGTGGAAAATCATCCAAGGTGAATCGACAGCAACTATCTGGTGGTGAGCAATCCATGGCGGCTTTGGCTCTGATTTTTGCCATTCAAGATTACGACCCCAGTCCGTTCTATTACTTTGATGAGGTTGATCAAAACCTTGACGCCTACAACGCAGAACGCATTGCGAAAATGTGTCGTAAGCGAAGTCAGCGAGCTCAATTCATCATGGTGACCTTGCGAAAGGTTTCACTCAAGCTCGCTGATCACCACATCGGCATCACCCACGGTGGCGACGGTTGCAGCCGCCGCATCATGGATTTCGACCGAGAACGGGCCATGGCCCTTGGAGCAGCCGCTCTTAAGGAGGCTGAACAAGATGCGAAGACGAACGAATCACGCATCATGGACGCTCATGCAGCAACGCAAGACATGCCAACGGTTCCTGACCCACTGGAAGCCCCAAAGAGCTTGGGCGGCCTGTTGCCGCACCTCTCCGTGGTACAACAGAGCGAAGCCCTAGCAGGCTTGGTTGATCGGACTGCAGAAACCAACGAGGACATCGAAGAACGAGCCGACGTCGCTGCTAAAATTGCAGCCACGGACCTGGCGCCTAAGGCGGGCGAAACGGTGGGCGAAACGGAGGACGAGACACACGTCTGAGGTGGCCTTATGGTTGAACGGCAAGGCATGCTTGATCAGTGGTTCCTCAAGCAGGACATCATCGATCGTTTGTTGGCTTCGGGTGAGGACCGTGAGGAGGCCGACATCTTTGGCCAGCGCATCATGGCCATTGCCGTGGCTGAGGAAGCTGAGCATCAAAGCCTCCATGACCCGTTTGACCGCTCGGTTGCCCTCGTGCTCTCCTTGGTCAAGGAGGAAGCATTTGACCCGTGGAACGTGGATTTGGCCCAGTTTATTGCGGCCTTCTCTGCGAGGGTGAAGTTGGGCGATGGGCTGGACCTTCCTGCGTGTGGACGCTTGATACGCTTGGCTTGGGAAGTGCTCCATCATCAATCTGCAACTCTGTTTGACCGGGTTCAGTTGGCCGAAGAAGAGGATGAATGGGACGAAGGAATGAACTTCGGGTGGGAGACGGAATTTGATGATGATGAGTACCTCTTCACCCAATCCATTCTCAACGGGTCCGCAGATTCTGCTCTCCCTGGCCTGTTTGACGAGCGGGTTCGACGTCAAGAAGGACGCCCAGTGACGCTCGGGGAATTGCTTTCTGCGTTCAAACAAGCCGCTGATGATGCGGACGAAATGAAACGGCGAGACCATCATCGTCGTCTGCATGAAAAAGAGTTGAAGGCCTACCTTGCGGATGTGGGTGGGCGGATGCACAACGAAGACCTTGAAGGCGACATTGAGCGGAGTTGGCAGGCGATGAAATCCGCATGCCAGCAAGCCAACTCGGAGACCGTATCGCTGCTCTTGGTCATTGAACACATGCAGCCCTTGCTGGAGGAACGCTTCGGTCAACAGGTCATGGACGTTGAGAACGAAGCGTTCGTTTCCTCGTTCATCGCCGGTCTATTTCTCACCCACCGTGGCATGGCGAGCATCACTCAACAGGGCGATACGCTG
>QXXW01000038.1:0-9274 GCA_009887255.1 Candidatus Poseidoniales archaeon
AATCGTGGCGTTGGTGGCCTCGTATGCAACGCTAAGGACGGGGCCATCTTCCTGAGGTTGTGGCCCCAGGCAGCCAGCCAAGGAACACGAGAGGACCGCAAGGGCCACGACAACGGCGACACGTTGACTCACGACCCGAGACAAAAGCAGGACGGATATAAGCCGGATGGAAGATGTGTTGGGGGCTCTGAACCCTGAACGGACGTCGGTTGTGCGAACTCTGGAATCCAGCGTGAAATCACGACATCCAATCGCTGAGCTGGTTTTTTGCATCCGGCCAAGCCATCGGTTCGAGGGCATCGGTCAGATGCAACCCTGCCAAAAATTGAGCATGCACCGACGCCCATGCCACGTCGTCCTCTTGACCGCGCCACCGGAACAACGGCGCACCCTCCGCTTCCAATCGGTCAAGAAACCCGCGTTCGGCCTTGGAGACCAACAGCGTGGGCGTACCCAGCAGCACCGCTTCGCTGGCAAGTGTGACGGATTGCGTGATGACACCGTCGTGTGAGGCCACGTCGTGATCCATTCGCCACGGATCGCCTTTCACCTCGCCTTCATCTGCGATGGTCACCGCCAACCCGTCAAGCGCATCGGGTGGCAAGGCAACGATTTCGTCACCATCGTGCACGCCTTCGCCGTTGAGCCGACGCACGAGAACCCGAGGAGGAGAAGAGACCTTGCTGGGGCGACGAAGCGGGGCGAGGTGCACATGACCGTGCAGACCGTCCAAGCGGTGCAAGTTGCCTTTGAAGTTGGAAATAAACCCCTTGTCCAACTCTTGACGCCAGTGTGTGGGAACCACAACGTCGGTCGCTGCTTTGGTGGCCAAGCGATGAGCGAGATGGTTGACCTCGGTATCGGTGATGTACCATCGTTCCTTGACCGCTGAGCGCTGAAACCACCGAGGTTTGGTGGCCATCAATTCCAGCGGAGCACCAACGCCAACAACCCGCTCAACGGGCCCCAGTCCGTCTTTTGCTGCCGTTGCCATCAACCGCTGCACGGCACGAAGGCGGTAGAGGGCCTTCCTGCGCCGTCCGTTCCCCACCGGGCGTGGTACCCAGAGCGTTTGTCGTCGGGGCAAGCGTCCGTCGCCGTGTTCCAACATGGAGCGGACTTCGCTGCGGTCGCACGCCACGATCAGGTCGGCCGTGGAACCCGCACGCATGAGCCCGGCCAACAACCGAGCGTGGGCCGGATGGTCGACGACCCAGCAGGTGCGCATGAGCCCGCCTGACGAAGCATGAACCTCAACCCATCGCTGAGTTGGGTGAACTTGATGGACGGTGTCGAGGGGTGGCACACCATGGAGAAAGAAGCCATTCACCCCAACGGTGCCGTTACCTACGCCCCCTACACCCCTGCCGTTGTGGTTGGCCGTGACGTCTACCTGTCGGGTCAAATCAACATCGACGTGGATGAAAACATCGTGGCTCAGACCGAAGGAACCCTGGCAAAGATCGACGGTTTGCTCGCCGATGCAGGCGCCTCCAAGCACGACCTGGTGTTCGTCCAAGTGCTGCTGAAGTCAATGGAATTCTACGCACCCATGAACGAGGTTTACGAACAGTGGTTGGAAGGTGTTGCCATCAAACCCGCCCGGGCCGCTTTCGCAGTGGATGCCCTACCGAGGGATGCGTTGGTGGAAATTGTTTGCCGTGCCGTCAAGCCTGAGTAACATGCCTGGCACGCCCTACATCGACACGCCTCCGGGCTTGCTGACCTGGCCAAGGTTGCTCAAACGAACCATTCCGCCCCTGCTGGCGTTTCTCACCATCGCCGCCTACAACGACGTCCTGCTTGAGGCGATGGCGCTGATGACGTTGACCGTGCTGTTGCTGGGTCGTTGGGCCTCGCGAAGAGGGAGTGTTGAAAACAGTCTTCCGATTGGTGAGAACCATGACGGCATGGCCTGAAGCGTGTTTCAAAGCCTACGACATCCGAGGACTCGCCAACGGTGACGGGTCGGGTGAACTTACCCCCGAATTCGCTTTTCGTCTCGGTCAAGCCATCGCTGCTTACCTTGAGTGCGATTCGCTCGCTGTGGGCCGGGACATTCGAGATTCCTCGCCTGCCTTGGCTTCTGAACTGATGCGGGGGTTGTCCCAAAGCGGAGTTCGCGTGCTTGACTTGGGCATCGTTTCCACCGGTTGCGTCTATCACGCATGTTGGACCCTGCCCGTTGACGGTGGCATCATGGTCACCGCAAGCCACCTGCCCATGCCAACCCACAACGGGTTCAAGATGTGCCGCAGCACCTTGCCGTTGGCTGGAGAAGAAATTCAGGAACTCAAGGACGTGTTCTTGGCTGGCGAGTTCATCTCGTCCGAAGGAGAGATTGTGGACCACCCACACCTCGACACCTATCTGGATGCCATCCTCGAATCAACCGGGCCTCTCGCTCGTTCGGTCAAGGTGGCGGTGGATTGCGGAAACGCGGTTCCAGGACCGGCCATGACCCGCTTGCTGGACCGGTTGGGGTGCGAGCATGTCGACCTGTATTGCGATTGGGACGCCACTGAACCCAACCACGGAGCCGACCCTACACGACCCAAGAACATGGTGGATTTGGGCAAAGCGGTGGTTGACCACGGATGCGAATTCGGCATGGGTGCTGATGGCGACGGCGACCGGATCGGGGCCGTGGACGAAGCTGGCCGCTTCATCTACCCGGACAGGCTCATCGCCTTGCTCGCTGAAGACCTGCTCAAGGACGAGGATGAGGTGCCTGAAGACGCTGGAAAGGACGAACACATTCGCATTGTTTACGACGTGAAGTGCTCGATGAGCGTGGAACAAGCCATTCTCGAATCGGGCGGGCGACCCGTCATGGCCAGAACGGGTCATTCCTTCATGAAACGGGTGCTGGCCAGCATGCCCGAATGCAAATTGGCGGCTGAAATGAGCGGTCACATCTTCCTCGCTGACCGAGACTGGTACGGCTTCGACTGTTCGCTTTACAACGCCGCCCGTCTCATTGAACTGTGGTCCCGCCGGCCTGCCGTGGACGACGGCGGTCCCACCTTCTCGGCTGAACTTGACAGGTTGGCACCTTCCCTTCCCACAACGGGCGAGGTCAAGGTGCCGTGCGCTGAAGGGGACAAGTTGGAGGTCGTTGCGGCCATCACCGCCGCTTACGACGACCACGAATCGTCAACGGTTGACGGCATCCGGGTTCGCTTTGAGAGCGCTGACGGCGAATACGTTGGTTGGTACTTGGCTCGAAAATCCAACACCGAACCGGTGCTCGTGATGCGAATGGAAGCGGTTGATGATGCACAACTCAACGCCATGAAAGCGATGGCGGACGAGCGCGTTTCGCCGATCATCAACATCGAGAAGTTGCTGAGCGCTTGAATCAAACGTCCGCTTCGAGGAAGGGGGCAATGGTGTAGTCAAACACCATCAGTTCAAGGGTGTAACTGACTTCTTCTCCACTGTCTTCGTTGTCACCACCAATCAATGGGTTGGCACAAGAATCACCGGCAGCAGACACAGACACTTCAACATCGTACTGTCCAAGTCCGGCCCCCATGGCGTCGATTTGGGCTTTGATGTCGTTCATGGACAAACCCGTGACTACGGCGCCCACCATGGAACTGTTGTACCATTCGGTCACGACTTCGTGGTCACCGCTTCCACCGTTGTTTTGACCCTCAGCAGTGGCATTGAACCCGCTGTGCATGGCCGTCCCGGTGATGGTATCAGCAGCTTGCCCTGACTGACATGGGAGACCGCGTTGTTGTTCATCTTCTCCATAAGAGAGGCTGAGGCGAATACCAACGATGTTCATCTCGTCGGCGTCGGACACGGAATCGGAACTGAATACGCCGGTCCAAGGGGTGCCGTCAGCGACGTATTCGGTCCCTGAGTCCACCATGATGTATTCGATTTCACCGTTGACTTGGTAGTCGGCCACGCCACCACCAAGGGTGGTCCCTGAGGCTCCGCTGGCAGCGATGGAGAAGTAGACCGGGAATGAGATGAGAAAAAACGCAACGCAAGCCACCGTGATTTGGGCATCACGGTTGGTTTTCAGGTCGTCCATCGTGTACACGGTGCTCCCCCTTGGGTCTTGCACCCATGGTCGGCTTCTCTTACCTTTCGGTTCGTTAGAGCCCAATGGTTGGACGGTTATTGGGCGATATCGTCGTCGAAACCAGGTTCTTCTCCCTCCAGTTCAATGTACCCTGAGCGCTTGAGATAGTTGTTGATCCCCATGGCCCCGATGAGCATGATGAAGATGAGAATTGGTGGGCAAATGTAGTACATGTTGAATGAGGTGTCAAACACCTCTTTTTGCGGAACGACGAACTTTTCTTCCATCGTGTTGTTGTTCTCAAGCCGTGGCACTTCATCCACCTCAATGTCTCGAACCTCCAGTGTGAAATGCAATTGCAACGGGGCCATTTGACCGATCACCGTGACCGTGTAGTTGGTTTCATCAGAAGCGTTGACTGGGACGCCTGAAACCACACCATCAACGAAGGTGAAACCTTCAGGGAGGGCAGGTTCGATGGACCAGCCGAGGTTTTGGACTGAGGTGAACGAAATCACAGGGTACTGAGCAGGCAGGGTTTCGTTAACGTCCAACACCAATCGAGGTACGGGGTATCGAGCGAAATGGATTGGCCAGTTCACCGCAAGGGTGATGCTGGTCGTGGCTGACCCGCCGCTGTTGTTGGCCCAAACGGTGTATGTTGTCGCCTCTGAGGAATTCAATGCTATGCCAAGAATGACGCCGGCCTCAAGTCGCAAACCTACCGGTAGCGCAGGTTCAACGGCCCAGTATTGAGGTACGCCTCCCGAGACGAGAGGGAGGATTCGAGTGTTCGTGATTCCAGTCACAAGTTCCACAGAGGACTGACCGTAGGTGATGTTGGCCCTCGGTTCAAGAATTTCGAGAGTGAAATTGACGCTGGCTGAACCGCCGCTGTTGTTGGCCCAGACGGTGAACGTTGTCTGCGTCATGTTCACTCTGGCTGACCCGTAAATCAGCCCGTTGAGCAGCCTCACTCCCGAAGGCAAGGCTGGAGAAATGTCCCAATTGGCCACCGAACCGCCCGTGTTGTTCACGGTTGCGTTGACAGGGGCTTTTCCACGGGTTTCGACGAAACTGGCGTTGATGCTGAGCACAGCCACGGGTTCCAGCACGGTGAGGTTCAGGTAGGCCAGCGCAAGCCCGCCGGAATTTTCAGCGGTCACGACGTACATGGCAAGCGGTGCTTGGGCTTGAGCCACGCCCGATAATGTGCCGTTTTCAAACCGCAAACCTGCTGGCAAATCGGGGGATATGGACCACGTGGCGACGGCTCCACCGCCCAACAGGGGCACCATGGAGAGGTTCTCTTGACCTCGGGTGACGGTCAAGTTGTCCGGTGCATAACCGATGGTGGCTACCGGCTCAAGGACGGTGATGAGAAGAGACCCGGTCGTTGAACCGCCGCTGTTGTTCGCCCACACCGTGAACGACGTGGCCGTCAAGTTGACCGTGGGCCGACCGTACACCGTGCCGTTGTCAAAGCTCATTCCCGAAGGTAGAGCGGGTGAGATACCCCACGACTCGGCCACGGCATCGTTGAGGAAGATCGGATCAACCGTGGCCATGGATTGGTTTCTGGTCAACAGCAGGGTGTTGGGCTGGTAGACAAAATCCACAGCGGGTTCGAAGACGGTCAGGTTGATCATCACGGAGACCGACCCGCCGCTGTTGTTCGCCCAAATCGTGTAGGATGTGCGTGTCATGTTCACCTCGGGGGTGCCCGAGAGCACGCCGTTGAGGAAACGGAGGCCCGCAGGCAGGGCTGGGTCAACAGTCCACGATTCCACGGCGCCACCGTTGAATCCAGCGGTGATGGCTGTCATGGATTGGTTGCGAACCAGAACCACTTCATCCGGTGCAAAGGTCAACTCAACCAGCGGCTCAACCACGGTCAAATTGAGTTGGACCACATTGCTGCCCCCTGTGGTGTTCGCCCAAACACTGTACGTCGTTCGGGTCAAATTGACGGTGGCCGTACCGAAAATTCGCCCGTTGGCAAAGAGAAGCCCCTCTGGCAGACTTGGTTCAATGGCCCAAGAGTCGGGCGTCCCTCCGCTCAGCGACGGCACAAGATCGAGGACGGTCTGGTTTCGGACAAGGTTGACCTCAGACGGTGAATAGACCACCAAGACGGCGGCTTCGAGAACGGTGATGTTGAACGATGCCGAGACCGAACCACCGCTGTGGTTCGCCCAAACGGTGTATTCAACAGCGGTGGTTGCGTTGAATTGCGGGGTTCCGGTAATCACGCCATTGGTGAACACCAATCCGTTTGGAAGGGCCGGATCAACACTCCAATTCTCCACAGAACCACCGGTGTAAGTCGGTGAAAGCGGGCTCATCGTGATGTTCCGATAGAGCGTGAGGTTTTCAGGCGTGTAGGACAAAGCGCCCACCGGCTCAAGAACGGTGATGTCAACGGTGGTGGATGCTGAACCGCCGCTGTTGTTCGCCCAAACCGTGTACGTGGTTGTCGTCATGTTCACCGTCGGCGTCCCCCAAAACAAACCGTTGGCAAAGGAAAGTCCTGCAGGAAGCGAAGGAGAAAGGCCCCACTGAGCAGGAACCCCACCGGATTGTGCAGGGGACAGCGGCGTCATGGTCAAGTTCCGAGTGAGGTTGAGAGAGGCGTACGAGAGCACGGCCAAAGGTTCCAGAACGGTGATGTTGAGAACAAACGTTCGGTTTCCACCGCTGTTGGTGGCGGTGATGGTGTACGACGTCAAACTCGCATTGGTTGATGGGATTCCCGACAAGGTGCCGTTTGAGGGGTTCAAGCTCAAACCGGAGGAAAGCGGGGGTGAAACGGTCCATGTCAAGAATTCACCCGCACCCACCACGGTCGCTTCAAGTGGCAACTGTGAACTGGTTTCATCTCGCACGAACGTGAGGTTGCTTGGAGAGTAGGCCATCGTTGGAACCTGGTCGACAACGGTCAGATTGAACGTCGTACTGCTTGAACCGCCGCTGTTGTTCGCCCAAACCGTGAACTCAGTGGTGTTCAACAAGCCTGAAGGCAACCCGTACACGGTGCCGTTGGTACTGCCGAGTTGCAAGCCGTTGGGCAAGGAAGGGGAGATGGCCCACGATGTGATGTCACCGTCGCCTGTCATGTTGGGGACGAGAGGCAATTGGCTCGATGCAAGCCCTTTCACGAGGTTCAACGTTGTCGGATTGTAGGAAAACGAAGGCAGTTGGTCCAGAACCTGAATCGAAAAACTGTACGATGACGTGCCTGCATTGTTGTAAGCCGTTACCGTGAAGTTGACCCACGAGGCATTGACTTCTGATGGCGTACCCCATAGGGTTCCGTTGGATGGGCTGAACTGAAGCCCGTCTGGCAACACACCATCAAGCATCCAACCGCCCGGTGAACTGCGGGTGGTGGTCTCCAAGACGCCATAAACAGGGCTGTTCGAGGACAACGGTGATGTGATCACACCAAAGTTGCGCTGTGACCCCCATCCCCAGCAGGCCACCGTTCCGTTGAGAAGCACGGCACACATCGTATCTCCATCACCGGCGAGTTCGGTGCTTGTTCCGTTGGATGCGAAGGTCACTTCTACTGGAATCAACGAACTCCCCGGGTTTTGGCCAGTATATTTGCCCCAGCACAGGGTTCTGCCATCGGCCGTACGGCCGCAGGTGTTGGTGTAGGTCAATTCAAAGGAAACGAACACGGTGTCGGTGGCAATTCCAGTAACGTTGACCGGAACCAATCGGTTGGTGGTGGAGTTGTCCCCCAACTTCCCCTGATAGTTGTGGCCCCAACACGAAGCTCCTCCACTCGTGAAACCAACGCATGTGTGACGATTGCCTGCCTCGAGGGTGCGAACCGACCGACCCCACACATTGGGCCATACTGGGTCTTCTCGGTCCGTGGTGCTGTTGTCGCCCAATCCTCCGTACTGGTTTTCACCCCAGCACATCACCGAAGCGTTGTCAAGGAGAGCGCAAACATGGGTGGTGCCAAGACTCAAGTCAAGCACGGTTCGGTTGGCTGGAACAACGGTGATGTTGGTTGGGAGCGCTTTGGTTCCAGAACCTGGGATACCGAGGTTGTCCCAAGTGTTGGTACCCCAACATTGCGGAACGCCGGTCAAGAAGGTCACACAGGCATGGGCAAAACCAGCGTCAAGGGTGACGGCGGGCCGGAATGATCCGATTCCAGCGATCAATTGTGGCGTGATGTAATCGTCGCCATCCCATTGACTCAGCGCTGCTGATCCGCCTCTTCCGAGGGTTCCAGCGTCACCCCAGCACGCCACGGAACCGTTGTCCAAAAGCGCACAGGCGAACTCATAACCCACCTTTACCGAGGTGGCAAATCGCCCGGTTGGTAGCGGAATCTTTGTCGGGGCCAAGTTGGCTGATGTGGAGGCTGAAACATTCACAATTTTGTCATTGTTGTCGCCCCAACACCACAGTTCACCTTCTTCGCTCACAGCACAGAATGTGTCAGAGTAACCACTGATGGATGTGGTTCCATAAATCAGTTCACCACCCGTGTTGGTGCCGTTGTAGCTCACCTGCGTGAGGTTGCTGACCAAAGACAGGTTCACCATGGCATAGGTGATGTTAGGGGCTTCAAGGGTCACCGTTAGCCAAAACGTGGCGTTAACGCTTCCACCGCTGTTGTTGGCAAAGACGGTGTAGGTGGTGTTGGTCCACAATTCGGTTGGGGTGCCGGACATCTGGCCGTTGTTTTCGTTAAATTGGACACCCAAAGGAAGGAACAGTGGGTGAATCGTCCAGTTGGTGATGGGCCCACCTCCGGTCACGGTGGCCTGCATGGACGTCATGGTTGTGTTGAGCGGGACATCTTGTCCTGAAGGAGAATAGGAGAGACTCGATGGCGCGGCATCAACAACAGAGATGGCCAAAACGGTGAAACTTGACCCACCGCTGTTGTTCGCCCAGACGGTGTAATTCACCGACGGGTGTAGGAGAGATGTGGGTGTGCCCCAAAACGTACCGTTGCTGGAGCCAAAGGAGAGGCCCGCGGGCAAGGTTCCCACCAGTTCCCAAGAAGTGACGGCTCCAGACCCCGAGAGTACGGGTTCGAGGGGAAGGGCACTGCTGGTCAGATTTACGACCAATACAATCGGATTGGGCGAGTAGGAAACTGTTGGCACCTGATCGTTCACCGTGATGTTGAGGTAGGCAATGGCTGAACCCCCGCTGTTGTTGGCCCAGACCATGTAGGCCGTTTGCGTCCACAGTTCGGTC
>QXXW01000039.1:0-6862 GCA_009887255.1 Candidatus Poseidoniales archaeon
AGGGTCCGACCGCACCAAACCGTTGGAAGCTCCCATTGAAACCCCGCCAACGCGCCCGGCCGATGAGGTGCTGCTGAAGATGAAGAAAGCGGAGTTGGTGGCGTTGTGCACCGAGCACAATCTGCCCACATCGGGCACAAAACCCGTGCTTATCGAACGGCTGCAGGAGGCCTTGCCACCCGCCCCAGAAACCTTTGAACTGCCCACCGATGAACGCATCATTGAGGTGATTGAGGGGCTCAAGGGCGTGAAGTTGGCGCAGCGGACCCCCGAACGGGTCAGCCATCGAAGAGCCGACCTTATTCGCAAGCGTACCGTGTTCGAGTCTCACACACCCAGCATTGAGGTCAACGAGAACGGGCAGCGGGAAATTGAGTTCACCCTCCGTTGCGAATCGGGCACTTACGTCAAGGAAACCGTTCACGGTGACAGCGGGCGAACGCAACCGTCCGTGGCGTCCTTGATCCGAGCCAAGTGCAACGTCGTGTGGCTCGATGTCGGTGACATTCACGCTGACTGAGGACCATCCGCTCTTGTCAGCACAACGCTGCGGTCGCGGTGCTTATATGGGGAAGGTGGGTCGCCAACATGCTCCGATGATGCGCATGCGCTGATTTCGGGCAACTGAGGCGAAGAAGATGAAGCGTTCCAAGGGCCAGCGAGTGGGCACCCGAAGCATCCTGCGACGACGAAAGAACGACCGAAGCCGACTCAACATCGCTCGCGTCATGCACGACTACACCGAAGGCGACCGCGTGGCCATCGTCCTTGACGGCGGCCAACAAATGGGCATGCCTCACCGCCGATTCCACGGCCGTACCGGATTCATCCAGAAGCGCCAAGGCGTGGCTTGGATTGTTGCTGTCAAAGACGGCAACATGCAAAAGACGGTCATCGCCCGTCCTGAACACCTCCGCCCCTTGGAGTGATCCACATGACAGAAGAAGACAGATTCCTCGATTTCGCAACCGTCCGTGAGATGCTTTACGACGCACAAGAGCGTCGTGGCGCCCTCAAATACGAACAGAAGTGGGCCCTTCAACACGCTGAATGGGCCGCCAGCGAAGCACGCACCGGATATTCCACGAACTCTGAAACGTTCGAAGAACTCCGCAAGAACCTGCTTGGTGTTGAGACGCTGGCCAAGCACCCAGACCTCGCAGCCAAGCTGGCTGAATTGATGCCCATGGCCCCCAAGGACGTCGTGGCCGTCTTCAGTTCCAAGCGCATTGTCATTGACGACAGTGAAGTAACCGCCGTGCTTGACATCGTACGCCAAGTCATTGGCGTTGAGTGAACTCTTTCTGAGGTGAAACCATGACCGACCCTCGGCGTAAGCGCCAAGTGAACGTGCCCTCCGGCCCGAAAAAGAAATCCACGCCCGCCCCGTCATCATACAAGATGAGCCGGCCAACCATGGGACGAACCGAAGTGCCCAAACCACAACCCAAACCCGACCCCAGCACCCAACGAAGCGGTGGTGGCGGAGAACGCCGTCAACAAGGTGGTCGCCAGGGCGGTCGGGGACAACAACGACGACCCATTCCTCAACGCCCAGAGGCGCTCAAGGGGGAAACTTGGGGTCGCATCATCGAACACGACACCAAGGGAAGCATCGCCACCGTGATGGCCGAGAAGACCTTGGTGTTCGTACGGGCCAAAATCAAGCAAGACGTCAACATGATGATGCCCAACCAGCGAGTGAACATTGGCACCGACAAAGACGCTCGCCCTGAAGTGCAGCACTTCATCGGCATGGCCCATTTGGACCGGATGTCCAACATGGCTCGCAACGACCTGCCGTTGGTGGTTCAACTCTTCATCGAAGACCATGCCCAGCACTTCGTTGACGCGTTCTACAACCGAGCCGGCCCGCTCTCCCTCAAACAACACTCGTTCGAACTCTTGCCCGATGTGGGTTCAAAGAAAGCCAAGACCATGGTCAAGGCCCGAGAAACGGTCGGGGTGTTCGCTTCCATTGACGAACTCAATGCGTTGTGCCGGATCAACGGTGTTGATTTGTTGGCCCGTCGCTTCATGGAAGAACTGGAAGACAAGGACCTCCAACCTCGTTTGACTGAACTCCTTTTGCCGGTGGATGCATGAACCAAGCCCGACGCTTGGTCGATATGCTCCGTGCCCTTCAACCGCCAGACAAGTCCCTCGGACAGCACTATTTGGTCCTCGATGAAGTGCTGGCATCCACCGTTGAGTGGGCCGAAGTATCGTCAGACGACCACGTCCTCGAAGTAGGGCCGGGACCGGGCGTGCTGACCGAAGTCCTGCTCAAAACCGGATGCAAGGTCACCGCCATTGAACTTGATGAGGGGGCGTGCTGGCATCTGCGTCACGTGTTCAAAACCGCCCTTGACGAAGGTCAACTCACCTTGCTTGAAGGCGACGCTCTCACCGTACAATGGCCGAGCGATGTCACCAAACTGGTGGCCAACATCCCCTACCAAATCTCATCCCCCCTCATCGACCGCATCACCAAAGCCCACCGTCATCCGCACAGCGAGCCGTTCGAAACCGCTGTCATGCTCGTTCAGGAAGAATTTGCAGAACGGGTCGTGATGGAATACGAGAGCGACGTGGGTTCCCTTGGCATGGTCGTCGCTCTTGATTTTGATGCAGACATGGGGATTCGCGTACCACCACACGCTTTTTCACCCATGCCAAAGGTCCATTCGAGGTTGCTCAAACTCGAACCTCACGAAGAGGCGTGGCCGTGCGATCGACGTTTGCTCGTCATGATGATTCAGCAAGCGTTTGCCCAACGCCGAAAAAAATTGCGAACCACCCTCAAGCGCGCCCCAAAGCGAATCGGGCGCGTGCCGGGTTGGCATGCTCAACGCTGGAACGACGCCTACACCCGCCTGCTGAGTGACGAGCGCATGGAGGAACGACCTGAAATGTTCGAACTTGACGATTGGGTTGCTCTGGGCATGGCGTTCACGGGTCACAATGAAGAGGAATGAACCTTCAAATCCCCTCATGTGTTTGAACGATTGCAGGAGAGGGTTTTCTTATGAGTGTCCTCTCGCGTTGATTTGTCGGAGGAGATGCTATGGCGAAGAAGGACACTTACCTTGCGCTGTTGCGCCGTGGAATCGACGACACAACCGCCAACCAATTGGCGGACGCTGGCCTCAAAATCGGTGATTTGAAGAAAATTGACCAGGAGATGCTCATTGAGAATTACGGTCTCAAAGAGGAAATCGCCCGTGGTGTCATTGAAATCATCAAGGCAGGTCCTCAATCGCACGGTAAGGAGCGGTTCCTGTCCCGTGTTCTCGCCCCGGAACGGAAGCAAGAATCCCGTATTGAGGAAATCAAGTTTCAACGCAAGCAAAAGGACGTTTTGACCGAGCTTGCCGAGCAAAAAGAGCGATTGAAAATTGCCAAGGTCGAGGCGTTTCGCGCCCAGAAACTCATCATGAACCGGCTTGGGAAAACCGTCGAATTGATCGTCAAGTTGGAACACAACCTGCACGACGAAGGCAAGGACGACCAGAAGGTCAAGATTCGTGACCAATTGGAAACCCGTGGTCTTGAAGCCGCTCGTGACCACGAAATGTTGGAACTGGAAGGCACCCCCCAAGACATCGTTGACTTCCGTCGACTCCACGTCCCCGGAATGATTTTCCATGCGTGCCCTGGATGCAAGGAAGAACTTGACCCACGTCAATCCCGAGACCTTGACCAACCCAATTCATGGGCGTTCATTTGCTGGGAGTGCGAAACAAGTTTCACCCCACAACTCACCATCAAGGTCGAGTCAAAACTCGACGGAGACGGGCGTGTCATCATCGACACCGATGCAGCACCCCGCAACCCCGTCCCGCCCAAACCTGCCACCATGGATTTCACTTCCGTCAACGACCTCATCCGTCGGGATTTGGAACAAACCGGTGCTACCGCGGACGAGATGACCAAGGTTGTCGAGGAAAGCGTCGTGGCCGGCGGTTTGATGGACATCAACGATTGGATCGACCAAACCTTGGGTGCCAAGAACTACATCCAAGCCCAAGAAGATCGCGAGGACTTCATCCTGCGAACCGGTGCTGGAGCAACGAAATTCAACAAGTGGATGAAGAAAGCAGGGCTGTTCTTCAACAAACAAACCGGTCGTTGGACCCGTGAAAAAGGTCGATGAGGCATCACCATGTCAAAGGGTGCGGCTGGAGTTCTCTTGGACGATCGCAAACCAAACAATGCGACGCCTCCAGCCCCTGTGATTCGGTTTCTACGAGGAGCCGTCTTGCTCGGTCAATGTGCGGTCAACCCCGGCGAGACCATCGTGGACCACGCTGAAGCGTGCGGGCTTTCTCTTCCCACCAACTGCACATCGGGGACTTGTGGAACCTGCATGGTGAGTTTGATCCTTGGTGAAGTGCCACTGCCCGATGAGTTGCCACCGGGGCTCGACGATTTTCTCGTGGAGGAAGGCGCCCGTTTGGGTTGCATTGGCCGCCCGCGTGGCGACGTGGACATCGACGTGCGCCCCCCCATCTGAGGTGAGCCCTTGTTCACTTCATGGGACGCTTCGGATTGGCTCATCCTTGTGGTTGACATCGTTGCGGTGATCATTGTTGTCATGTTTCTTCGGCGAAAAATTCGTCACAAAATTGAGGAAGTGGAAACCAGGCAAGCCCACCGGATTCGAATGAACAAATCTCAGAAGGCAACGCCACGGGAAGACCCTCCGCTTGAATGAGGCTCATCTGCAAGGGCCACACGAAGACACATGTACTGCGGTCTCGAGGATGGGCCCATGGTCAATGCATGGAAGGTGGCAGGCGTTCTGTTCCTCGTTTGCTCGGCTGTCTTGATCGCAGCCTTGGCCTCCAACATCAACACCTACTACGTCAAGGAAATCGATGTCTACGAGACCGAAACCCTGGCGGAGTATTGCTCGGATTGGGGCATGGGCTACCGGTACGAGCAATGCTACCAAATCGAACAGGACCGGTACATGATCGTCGCGGGTTTGCTGGCCTCTCTCGGTCTTGCAGCCTCTTGCTTTTCGGCGTCTCGTGAGGTTGAACACCGCAGCGAAACCAAAACCGATGGTGGAAACGCCGACGTTTGAGCGTACATCTGAAGGCCGTTTCAACTTGAACGAAAGCGGTCGGTTGATTTTGGGCAACTGGTCATGGGTACCGCAGGCTTCGGATAACCGATGATTCATGAACCCTTGACGCGAGTTGAGAGCATGGCGACCGGCGGGTTGGAGACCACGACAGGGCCGCTTCCCATCGGTCAATTCGTCCAGTTCGTTCAACGGACGGTCAAACAAGACCCCATGTTCCAGCACCAAGCGTTGGTAGGGGAGGTGTCCCAATGGAAGGTCCACAACGGCAACGTCTACTTCACGTTGCGAGACGACGAAGGGCAAATGAACTGCGTGATTTGGCGCAATGCCCGACTCACGGTGGATTCGAGCATCAAGGAGGGGAGTCAGGTGATCGTTATTGCAAGTCTGGATTTATGGCCCAAACGTGGCAACTTGCAATTGGTCGTCGTGCGAATTCAACCGGTAAAATCCGTTGGAGAACTTGAACGCATCAAACGAGAACTCATCGAAGCCCTGCGCGAGGAAGGTGCCCTCGATGCCCATCGCCGCCCGCTCCCAGCCCTCCCAAAACACGTGGCCATCGTGACCGGTGCAAACTCCGCTGCCCTCTCGGACATGAAGCGACTCATCCAAAACAGATGGCCGGGCTTGCGCACAACCGTCATCGGGGTGCTCGTGCAAGGCGAGCAGGCCGCCCGCTCCATCGTGCGGGGGTTGGCCGTTTCGCGTCGTTTAGCAGACCCCAATACAGCTCTTGGACTCGACCTACCACCCGTGGATGCGGTGATCCTCGCTCGCGGCGGTGGTTCTGCAGAAGACCTCTGGGCCTTCAATCTCGAGCCCGTGGTTCGGGCCGTGATGGTGAGTCCGGTGCCCATCGTCTCGGCAATTGGCCATGAACAAGACATGTTGGTGACCGACCTCGTGGCCGATGTGAGGGCTTCGACCCCTTCGAACGCCGTGGAACGGTTGGTTCCAGACCGACACGGCGTGCTGATGTTGTTGGACGACAGTCATCTGCGTTTGCATGCCGCCATGCAGCGCACTTTGCGCGACCAACGGCAGCGGGTGAACCTGCTCAAGACGCAACTCAAACAGGCCCCCAGTCGTGGCCTCAACGCTGCATCAACCCGGTTGGAGCGAATGAAGCACGCCATGCATCGCCATGTTGCGCGCACCTTGTCGGTCCAACATCAACGCCTTGAGGGGTATCGAAACGCCCTCAGCATGGCCCATCCGCAGCGCGTGTTGGAGCGTGGTTACGTCATGGCTCAGCACCCGTCCGGCGAGGTGGTCACCTCGGCCGGCTCCTTGTCCATTGGGCAGAGCATCACCTTCCAATTCGCTGACGGGTCGGCTCAAGCCGATGTGCAGCGAGTGGATTTGAAGGAGGACCTTGAATGAGCGAAGAGACCGCAACGTACGATGAAGCAATGCACCGTTTGGAACAAATCGTAGGCCAGCTTGAACGGGGTGGGAAAAACCTCGAGCAGACCATGGCCTTGTTCGAAGAAGGCACGGCGTTGCTTGGCCGGTGCCAGCAGGAATTGAGCGAAGTTGAGGGACGGATTGCTGAATTAACCCTTGACGAGGCCGAGGACTTGGTGGCTGGACCACCCGACACCGATGCTGCATGAACAAGTCGCCTCTGACCGAAGGGACAAGTTGGTGTATCACCGACGGCATGGCTGACCATGGGGCGGAAACACTCGGCGTTTGAGCGGCGAGTGGCTCGTGCACTCAAGGGATGGAAAGACCCGCACGACCAACGACCGTACCCTGAGT
>QXXW01000004.1:0-2709 GCA_009887255.1 Candidatus Poseidoniales archaeon
CGTCTTCGCTGTGGTTGGAAACCGTGGTTTCGTTGGCGTGAGCCGATTCGCCTTCATGGTCATCCTCGTGGGTGTTAAATTCAACCAATTCGGTGAATTCAGACATCGAGAGCGAACTGCTGTTGTCTTCGTCGAAGACACTCATGAACGCCGAAGCCATGAGGCCTGGTTCGGGCATGTTCTCCATACGCTCAGCATCCATAGCAAAGTGTTCGAGTTCTGAGAGGTTCAGAAGACCGTCGTTGTTGGCGTCCGATTCATGAAACATGTGTTGGTTCATGGCCGTCATGAGTGCCTCTTCAACCTCTGAGAAATGTTCATCATGGACGGTTCCGTTGTGCTCTGTGCCGTTGTGCTCAGTTCCATTGTGGTCAGCATCACCGTGATCATCATCCATGAACGCTTCCATCAGTTCATCCCATGACAAATGGCTGTCGTTGTTGGTATCAAAGCCCAACATGATGGCCCCAGGTTCCATGTGACCTTCATGCTCAATCCATTCGTGGCCCGCGGCCTCGCAATCGACCTGATTGTCGATGTCTTCGTTCGCATGGGAGGTGACGTTGTGGCACTCGTCGTGACCTTCATGGCCTTCTTCCATCCACACAAAACCGGCGGCAACACAAGCAGCTTCATCGCTGATGTTGTTGTTGCTGTGATCGCTCATGTCGTGGCAAACGCCGTGCTCGTCTCCGTGCTCGTCCCCGTGCTCGTGGTGATGGTGAGCACCGCCCATCATGGCCAAAGCCATGTTGAACGATTCCATCTCTTCTGCTTCAAAATTGAGGACATAGTGGCCTGGTTCCAAATGGTAGATGCTCACCACTGTCCCGGTTGGGCACCCTGAAACATTTGTCAGGGTCTCTTCCGCCTCAACATGATGGGCTTCATGATCGTCGTGATGGTCGTCACCCTCGTGGTGTTCGTCGTCCTCGTGGTGTTCGTCGCCCTCGTGGTGTTCGTCGTCCTCATGCTCAGGGAACTGGAGGGTGTAAGCTCCGTTTTCACCTTCGATATCTTCAGCATCGTGGGCGTCCTCGCCCAGTTGCAACGCCTCCATGGACCCTGTGTTGCTCAAGGCCGTGCAGAGTTCACCCACCAGGATGGATTCGTAATCAAGGGCCTCTTGGCCTGTTGGCATGGTGTGGGTCATGGCAGACGTCGGTGCGTCATCGCCCATGTTCTCGAGGGTGGCGTTCACCCAGGGTTCAAGCCCCAACCCGTGATAGAGGAACAAATCACTGGATTGGAGGCGAATGATGTCGAGTGCAGAAGGACTGTAATCGTGAGCGGGGATGTTCGTGGTTGACATCAGCTCAACATCAAGCAAATCGCCGGCGATGGCGGACACCATTTGCTCAACGTGGTAGGTTGAAACCATCACCGTGCCCAGCGAACTCTCAGAACCGTTCTCATCGAGGTCATCGGCTCCAATGCATCCAGCAAGACCGGACAACATCAACATCAAACTTGCTATCATTGCGCGCTGCCATGGTTGGGTCATGTTCAGCGGCTTCACTATTAGGTATTTAATTTGGACTATTAATTAGGTTCGACTGCATTCTTATGTACCACCGGCGATTCGCATCTCCATGAGCAAAATTATTTCCTTCAGTGTCGACGATGAATTCGCTGCAGGTCTATCGGATCTTATGCAGTCTTCAGGCTACACCAACAGGAGCCGATTTCTCCGGGACGCAGCGGCCGTGTTTGCCGACCTTCAACAACGAGGAGATTTGGTCTCCATGGCCGATGAAGAGTTGATTGAAGGGCATCTCGTGGTCTATTACCAACATTCAGCAGAAACCAAATTGCTCGACGTGAGGCACTCCAACGACCTTGACATCACCTCCTACAACCACAGTTGCATGACCCACAGCCACACCTGCGTTGACATCATTCAAGCAAAAGGACGGGCTGATAAATTCCGCAGTGCCATCGAAGCGTTGCAAAACACGGCCGATGTTGACAAGGTCACCTTCGTCGTGGCACCCGTGCGCAGCGAAGGATGCTGTTGATCAGGGCATTGGTGGCGATTCCAACTCTTCGTGCAGCACGTTGATTCGATGGTGAACATCAAGGGTGTCTTGGCCGCCCTCGTATTCGACGACCAGTTCATGCGTGTCGACCGTGTTGAAATGAACGGTGCGCCACGTGACCGAATCCCCATCGTCAATTGAGGCCTGATTTCTCTGGCACGTCCCGTGTGTTTCGTCAAGGAGTGACCAGGTGATGTCAACGTCTTGGCCACCTCCAAAGTTGTCGATCAGCGCTGGATTCTCAACGGTGGATTCAATGAACAACGCACTGGCTGCTGTACCTCCTTCCCGGGGGGCGGTGTTGATCGGCATGGTCAACGGTTCGTTGGTGTCGGTTTCCACCCATTCAATTCGCAATTCAATGCGAACGGTGATGATTGAGGTTGACCTTCCTCGCTCGTCCTCCGCATACAGGGCCAATCGATGCAGACCGTGGTCGTCGAACGCCATGGTCACCGAATTGGATGTTTCAGCATCCACAGAGACACTGGACTGGCCGTCCATCCGGTCCACACCAAAGAGAGAAAGCGTACCGCTGGACGCAGTTTGCTCAAAATTAAACGACAGCATGGCCGGGGTTTGTGTCAGAAATTCACCCGCCTCGTAGATGTCCACAATCGTGGCGTTGGTGGCCTCGTATGCAACGCTAAGGACGGGGCCATCTTCCTGA
>QXXW01000040.1:0-10465 GCA_009887255.1 Candidatus Poseidoniales archaeon
CACCGTCCATCAGGGAACGATGCTTGTTTGAGAACATGCAAGTTCCGCCCCATGCTGCATCAACATGGAGCCAAATGCCCTCGCTGTGAGCGATTTCGGAGAGTGCACGAATCGGGTCATAAGCACCACGAACGGTGGTTCCGGCGGTGGCCACAACACAAAACGGTGTTCTGCCTTCGTTTCTCACAATCTGTATTTCGTCAATGAGGGCGTCTGGACGCATTCTTCCACCTTCATCGCATGCCACTTTGACCACGTTGAGATGGCCGATACCAATCACGTTGGCCGCCATCAAGACCGAATAGTGAGCCTCAGCAGAAACGAACACGACCATGTTTGTTCCATCAAATCCCTTCTTGGTCGATGCAGGCACAGCATGTTCTCTCGCGCACAGCATTCCGAGCATGTTTCCATTTGACCCACCGGTGGTGAAGGTCCCAAATCCGTCGGGGAAACCAACCATTTCGCACATCCGGCGCAAGACGGTGTGCTCAATCAGGGTACCCATGGGAGAAAGTTCCTGAGTGTACATCGAATTGTTGGTAGCCGCTGCAATGATTTCACCGGCAAGAGCCGGTAGCGACAACCCTCCCCAGAGGGGGTTCATGAATTCACCACGATGGGTTTTGACGCTGTTGGCGATGTAGGTGTCGAGGTCATCGAGGACGGGGTTCAATCCATGCCCTTCAATGGGGAGATGGACATCAAGGGTTTTGCGAAGTGTGGCGGGGGACTGCGGTGGATTCACGCGCTCATTTCTGTCCCTTGATGCAACATAGTCGTCGAGCCGGGTTGCAACTTCGTCCAAAAACTCACTTGAATTCATCCAATCCCTCTGCATGGGCCTGTGCGAGGCCGTTTATGAGCGTGTGTCCTCTTGCCCATGGCAGTTCTTGTGGTCAAAAGCAAGGCATATTCACATTGCATTAATTTTTTTCCAAAGCGGATATCTCCCCCTTCTAAAGCCGGCGTGGTGTTTTATGCGTCGGTTGTTGAATGCGCTCATGCTGAGAATGCACCAAGAGACAGCATGGGTTCACCCAACGTGCCAATCATGGTGGACAACCCCTGGCACACGCAACGATACCCACGATGCATAAACTCTCAGCAATGTTGAATAAGTCAACCCGTCTCGCCGTGTCATGCTTGGAGATACTGGGCTTCAATGGGCCGAACGATTGCATCAGCAACTGGCAAAGGAACTCAAGGCTCGTGGTTGGTCACAAACCGATATCGCCGACATCATAGGGACGACTCAAAGCACGGTTTCGAGGCAACTGACCAAGCCAACTCAATCGCTTCCAGCCTCCAGCGATGAAGTTGTAGTGGACGATTGGGCTCACGAACTTGCAGAATCCTTGAACAAACTTGGGCCAAGCACCGAAGTCCTCCGCCATCGCATTGTTCTTGAACTCACCATGAGCAACAACCAGACCCTTCGATACGACAAGACCCTCTCCGGGCTCCACATGGACGACGATCAGGCCATGCAAGCGGTGCTTCGGCGGCTTGAGTGGGCAACCGCCCGGTTCGATGTCAAGCGACTTGAAGGGTACATGCCTGCTGTTGGGCTGAACATTGCTGCCTCCAATGGAACCGTGACATCCCCCCAGAACGTGGCCGCATATCCAGGCCGAATGACGGTGGTGGACGGCCGGTTGCATCGTCATGAAACAGCGGTATTTGGCGCATCAACACACCTGGCCAACCTTCTCATCCAAGCACAAGGCAACGACCCATCAATCGGGGCCATCATGAACATCAGACCGCCCATGCTCGACGGCATGGTCGACAGAGGTGACATCGATTACATCAGCGATGAATTGGGGTTCTCCGTTGGCCTTTCGGTCCGAGGAACAATCCAATCCACTGAAGAGAACATCACGTTGCTGATCGATGAAGGGGATTTTGGATGGGAACCGTCCATGTACATCTTGGGTAAAACTCCCGCCGACCTCGTCGACAGATGTCACGTCATCATTGATGCGATGAACACGGAGTGAGGTCCATGCGTTTGCTTGTGTTTGTCCTGTTTCTTCTTCTCGTCGCTCCGTTAGCCGGATGCTTGGAGGTGCTGGAACCTGTTACCGTCAACGAAGACGGTGAATGTTTGATTCTTGATCCGGGAAGATCTCCAGACGGTGTCCTTCGCCTGTTAACCTACGATATTTCAGCGTTTTCAGAGGAGATGTTGGACGGTTTTACCAACCAAACCGGGTATGAAATTGAAATGATTCGAACCGAAGATTCCGGGGGTATTCTCGAACAACTGCTGCAAACTCAGCAGGCTCAGCAAGCCGATTTAGCCGTCGGCCTTGACAACACCTATCTTCAAACGGCCTTGAATTTCTGCCTCCTTCAGCCTCATGAAGCCAATGTATCGGGGCTCTCCCCGACGGCTTTGGAACCGTACGATGGTCCCCTTGCCGTCCCGTTTGACAGGGGCGATGTGTGCCTCAACTACGACGAGTCTCGCGTCGACGGAACAAATCGGACGGTGCCGACCTCCCTATGGAACCTCACGGAGCCCGAATGGGCAGGTTTGACGGCGTTCCCCTCACCGGTTACGTCTTCCCCTGGAAGGGCGTTCATGGTGGCGACCGTGGATTATTTCGACAACGATGAGGACAACACCACCGACGCTTTTGATTGGTGGAGAGCAATGGCCAACAACGGCGCCACCTTCACCAGCGGATGGACCGAGGCCTACGAAATCCACTACAGCGGAGGTTACGGGGCATGGGTCGATGGCCATCTTGGCGATGCTGCCATGACCGTCTCGTATTGTCACTCTCCGGGGGTAGAGGCGTTCTATTCAGAAAACTGGACAAAATCCACCTCGTTGACCTTGGAGCGATCGACGTTCCACCAAGTAGAGTATGCCGGCGTCATCAACGGCGGTACAGAAACGGAAGCTGCCAATGCGTTCATCAGCTACTTGTTGAGCGGCGATGTGAATCGAAACATGCCTGAAAACAACCTCATGCAGTCGGTTTTAATCAACGCTACATGGCCTGAAACTTCGGGCTTCGCTCATCACACCGACACGCCGACCCTCAACGCACAAATCAGCAACGAACGGATTGCAGATGAAATGGAAGCCTGGATTTCCGAGTGGAGTGAAGCCACCCAGTAGGCTGAAGTTCATGTCGATTGAATGGAAGACCCGCTTTGCAGGGGTTCCCTTGACGCATTGGTTGGCCGTTGTGTTTGTCATCGGCCTGGGACTCTTTCCCGTTTCGCTTGCTTTGATGCGCTTGTGGTCGGTGACGGGCATCACGCCGTTGGGGGCGCTAACGACCGTGCATGAGCAGCCCGGAGCCATGGAAGCCTTCCGGTTTTCACTCATCCAAGCCTCCGTTTCCAGCGCCCTTACCGTCGTGATTGGCTTGCCGCTGGCTTGGGCCTTTGGGAGGTACCAATGGAGAAACATTCGACTCAAGCGCGCCCTCCTTTTTCTTCCGTTTGTCACGCCTCCAGTCGTTGCCGCTGTTGGATTTTTGGCGTTGATTTCACCGGGTGGTGTACTGTACAACCTTGGCCTTGACCTCAGAGGGGAAACGGGCGTGTTCGGATGGATCTCGTCAGCAACAGGTTGGCCACATCCAGGCCATTTTACCGCCCTCGTTGTGGCGCACGTGTGGTTCAATCTTTCCCTCATGATACGGTTTGTTGAGCCCGTGGTGGCGCAGTTGGACCCCACGTGGGAGGAACAGTTGTCCCTTCTTCCGGCCGGGCGAACAAGATGGGGTCGATTCAAACATCTCTGGTTTCCTGTCCTCGGTCCAGCCACATTGGTAGCCGCCACCTACACGTTTTTCTTCAGTTTCACGTCCTTCGCTCTGGTCAAGTGGTTAACACCATCCTCCAACACGCTGGAATCCTTGTTAGGCGAAATGGGTGGAACGGCCGGCATTGCGGGTTACAGAACGGAAATCAGCCTCGCCGTACTCGCGATTGCAACGTTCCAAATGCTCCTGATGTTCGTGATGTTGATTTTGGCTGGACGGTTTGAACGTCGCCACAGCCAAGTGTTGGCGATGCATCATGAAGCCATGAACAGAGAGCGGCACGGTCCTGCTTCACGACGGTGGGCATGGTTTGTCAACGGGACAGTGATTCTCTTGCTCGCCCCATTGATATCGGTCGTTCTTGGCTCGTTTCAGGTCCGTACCGTGGGCGCTTCAGGTCTCTCATCAGACTGGACGTTGGAAGGTTGGAGGCGCGCTTGGAAAGGGGATTTTTCAACCGTACCTGTCATGGAAGCATTGTCAAATTCACTCACCTACGCCTTCATCACGTTGGTGGTTGCGCTGCCACTCGGTTACGCCGTCGCCTCGAGTTTGGTCACCTTGCGCCAACGAGGTCATCAACGGGCAGCCGGTATCTTGGATTCACTCTGCATGTTGCCACTGTCCATGTCGGCAGTCATGGTTGGTTTGGGGATGGTAGCCGGCATTTTGAGATGGTTTCCTGGGATGTTTTCGTTCCCTTACCTGCCTGTTGTCCCACACGTGATGCTGGTGCTGCCCTTCATCATTCGATTAATGGTACCTGCCATTGAGCGAATCGACCCCGTATACGCAGAACAAGCCTCGCTGTTGCCCATGGGCAAGACGGCGTTTTGGTGGCATTCACGGGGATCATTTTTGGTTGTCCCAGCCACCATGGCCGCATCGCTATGCCTTGCCTTTTCAATGGGTGAATTTGGAGCCACCTTCTTGGTGGTTCGAGTGGGTTCATGGGATTCACTTTCCATTCTCGTCGACCAGGTGGCCTCTCGTCCCAAATTCGACCCGTACGTCTTCCCCACCGCAATGGCGCTGGCGACCATATTGATGGTGGTCACGTTGCTGGTGCTCTCCATCAATGAGCGTGCACGTGCTTGGAGGTCAAGACATGATGTTTGAATTAAGAGACGGGGCCGTGCGGTTGGGAACTTGGCTGGTGTTTGAACGATTAAGCCTCAAGGTTGAATCTGGTGAGATCATCTCCATTCTCGGGCCAAGTGGTTGTGGGAAAACCACCTTGCTTCGAGCGTGCAGCGGGCTCGAACATTTGGAATCAGGGGAGCGCCACCTCAACGGAGATGTGCTTGGAAATCAATCCATTGTACCAGAAATCACCCTCCTGTTCCAACAACCGGTCCTTTATCCGCATCTTAATGTCGCCCAAAACATTGCTCTTGGCGCACCAAAAGAGCAGAGTAAAAGTGAAACACGACAGCAGGTGAATGATGTCCTCAACACCATCGGTCTAGCAGGATTCAACGGACGTGGCGTGGCTGGGCTCTCGGGTGGTGAGGCTCAACGGGTGGCGTTTGGTCGAGCGTTGCTGCAGGAGCCGAACGTGATGATGTTGGACGAGCCCTTTGCATCTGTAGACATCAAGCGCCGGTTGGAACTCGCAACCATGACCCGTGCCCATCTCAAGGCACGAGGAATGACCGCTCTGCACGTCACCCATGACGAGGAAGAAGCGTCCATCCTTTCGGACCGCATCATTCATTGGAAAGAGTTGGTGAGTGAGACTGCAGAGGATGGTCGTGATGGCAGGGAATGATTGGCCCATCATCGAACGATGGTGGCCTGAACGATCGCAATGGTCCCGCAACACTTACACCATGTTTCTCTTGAGTATGTTCCTACTGCTCGGTGCTCTTCCATACGGCGTCATCAACCGATTTTCCGCCTGGCGAGGCACCAGCAGTTTTAGCGTGGAGACCTCCCTGGATTGGGACCTTCCGTTTGTACCTTGGATGGTCATTCCATACTATTCGTATTACCTCTACTTCCCTCTCGCAGCTTGGATTGGAGCTACGCCAGGATTCCGCCAGCGAGGTTTGCTGTTCTTCCAACGAATGATTGTGGCCGCTTGGATAGCGTTCGCTATGTTCCTCATCTTTCCAGTTGAAATTGAACTGCGCACGCAAGCCTATGGCGCAGATGGCTTGTTTGGCCTTCTCATGACCGGGCTTCATGAAGCGGATACACCGTACAACGCTTGGCCCTCCATCCACGTGTTGCTGAGCATACTCATCGTGTTTTTTGTCCAGTTTATCCAACGTGAGATGGGCGTATGGACATTGGCAAAAGGGACGGTTGCCTGGGCGGCATGTGCCCTGTTGGTGGCCTCAACGGCTCTGATCAAGCAGCATTACCTGTTCGACGGCGTTACTGGAACATTGCTTGCGCTGGCTCTTTGGTACGGATGGATTCTTCCCGGCCTCAACCAAACAGGGAATTGACCGCCCCGGGGTTGGTCAAATAGATGGTCAGACCAACACCGGCCATGATCATCATCCATGAACCGATCATCTTGATGTGACCGGTGGCCTTGCGCAGGAAGTTGATCATCACTTGTCGCCCCATGCCCACAAGAACGGTAACAGCGACCATCAAAATGAGCAGTCCCGCCATAAGACCAGCGATACCAATGGCAATTGCAGATGTTCCTAGTGTGCTCAAAAAGACCACGAACGGAAGCACAGCCGCAGCGGTGCAATCAATCGACGCCGCAGCGTAACCAATGCCGTAGAGGTACATGTTGCGCCGAGGCGTGAAGGTTTCATCGGCCTCTGTTGTGCTGTATTTGTCCACCATGTTTTGGACAAATCCCATCACATGGGACGTAATTCCCAGAAGCATCATGGAACCAAGAACAATCAACAACAGCGCAATGAAAATGGCAATGTAATGAATGAGGCCCGATTTGGCGAAGGCTTCACCCATCAGCAAGGCAACAACACCGATCAATCCGAAAAACGTCCACATCCCCAATCCGGACAAGACGCCAATGTTGAACGAACTGGGCATCCGAGTTTTCAACTTCCCCTGTTCAATGAGCTCGTCTTCTCGTGCCCCAAGAGAGAGGTAATACGAGATGAAGCCGGGCAGCACCGGGAACGCACAGGGCGAAAAATAAACGAGAATTGAGAGGATCATTCCGAGAATGAACACGGCAACGAAGGAAGTGTTGGGCTCCTCCCATCCGATGCGGGACCCCATGGTTTCACTCACTTCTGATGTCAAGGCCGTTTCCAAGGTGCCATCAAATCCACGCCATCCGTCGGAAGGCGTCCCTGTTGATTGTTTTTCGATGATGTACCCTTCTTCATCAACGATGAGAACAACGGGAATTTGGCCTGTTCCTCCTGTCGTGAAAAGACGAACCGGGTCAACGAAGGAGCCGTTGTCGTAAACCCCGGCGTTTTCAGATCCGAAGCCCGTTGGGTACGTGGGGACCGTGTACGAACCTCCACTCGTGTTAAGATACGCCACGCTTTCTTCGTACCAGGCTCCGTAACCGAATATTTTGAGGGATTTGTTGGCCGAAGTTGCCATTGTTTGCCAAGCGTCCATGTTTTCTTCAAGGTGTTCTTGCACAGCGTGGCAATTGCTGCAATCGTGAGCCATGAAATCCAAGATGATGATGCTGCCACGGTGGTCGTTAAGGTTGAACCATCCCGTCTCGTTCACCAAGTCGCTCTCAATGCCCGTGCGGTTGAGCGATTCAAACACGATGTTGGGGATGGGAGCCGGTTCGGCGTCCGATTGAAACAGTTCATCCATGCTGTCAAACATGGACAAGGCAGCGAAGGAAATCGTCCCGAACATCACCACCGCGATGCCAAATGCTTGCCATGTGGCTTTTTCTTTGAACACGCCAAAATCGGCTTGCTCAAGTAACCCCATACACCCCACCGTGGCATGGTTGTTCAAGAACATAGCCCATCTTGGTGCTGATTCAATTCCTCTTAACTCAATGGTGGGCTCGGCCGGAATTGAACCGGCGCCAACAAAGAGAATGAATCCAAACGAGTTCTTTGTGGCTGATTCAATTCCGCTAGAAACAATGGTTGACTGTGCTGGAATTGAACCGGCGCCAACAAAAAAAATGAACCCAAACGTGTTCTTTGTGGCTGATTCAATTCCGCTTGAATCAATGGTGGGCTCGGCCGGAATTGAACCGGCGATCTTCGCCATGTGAAGGCGACATCATAACCCCTAGACCACGAGCCCCTAGGTAAATCGGGGACCGACCACTTCGGTTTAAGCCAATCCCTTCTCAACGGTGGTCGTTGAGATGCACCAGGCCAACTTCGAGGCGTTCATGGGTCGGATGAACCTCCACAAGCATCACTGGAACCTCAAGCACTTCGGCGAGTTCTTCTGCCAAGGTAAGGGGCATTTCGATGCGCTCGTTGATGGCATCGTACCTCATCCAACCCGGTGCCATGTCCATGGCTGATTGCAGTTCGTTCATGTCGTCCTCTGCATCCGCAAGGGGGGTGGGTACGGCTCCAAACAAGATGGTGTCGTCGTCGCTCAACACTTCGTAGGGACGGAGGGTCGCTTGGCCACGACGACGAAAACGACTGCGAAGTTGTCCGGCGTCCTTGTATTTGGCCGTGCAGAACTTGAGATGGTACGGCTTTTCCTCTGCAGCATGTTTGAGTCGAAGGGCCAATGCTGCCGAACCGTCCGCTGCGGCGGTGATGCCGCCAGACAAATTGAATCCACGAACATCCATGTTTTCTTGATTGCCGACGGTGATCTCCAACTCGTTGAGATTGAGGAAGGTCACTGGAACGGTTTCCAATTCATCCAGTAAGGCGAACAGTTGGGTTTCCTTGTCGGGTTCGCAAGGCAATTCTACGCCCACGGTGATTCCAGCAGCGGCACAGGCTTCCATGGTGTTGCGGTATTTCTCGGTGGTACCGTCAAGAAGGTGAAACCTGATTTCATCCAAACCTGCGAGACCGAACACAGCGGCTCTGTCTGGGTCAAAGGGAATGGACGTGTAGGCGTGAACGTGATGCGAGGCTCCAAAGGCGGCCTTCAATTGTCGAACCGCTTCAAGCGTCTTGTCCATGTCCAACATCGGATCGCCTCCGGTGATGCCGGTACCTGTAGCGTTCATGGCACGCCCTTCTTCGATGACTTCATCCCAGGTGGTGCAACGTCGTTCATTGGCAAACATGTCCGGTGTCTCCCGGCGGTTGTCTGAGAGAGGACAATAATCGCAGCCCCAGTGACATTTCCCGGTGACAAAGAGCACCAGTTTGCTGCCTTGTTGGCACTGAATGCAACCTTCGGCTTCGCCCTCTTCTGCAGGTAAAACCTCGGTCGCCATGGGAAGTGACGTCATGAAGTCGCCCCCTTGACGTCCGCAGCCTGTTCGAGCAACCAACGGTGAAATCGGCGGTCAACCGTCAATTCAGGATGAAACGTGAGGGCGAGTTTGCGACCGTCGATCACGCCGACAATTTCCTCACCCAAGGTCGCTGCTGGCAGGCAATCCATCACCGCCGGGTCGAACCTCGGTGCGCGAATGAAGACACCAGGAAACCCGTCCCCGATCACACGCTCAACCTGCGATTGAACGGCCAAGGGCTGATGATGAAAACGATCTCGTTGTGGAGCATCGACCTCCATGAAGCTGGCCTTGGGTGTGGCCAAGTTCACCTCTACAAAGGCCTCGAACGATTGCTTCTGACGACCCCATGCGTTTCGCTGAATGCCAACCCGAACAAACGGCTCGCGCCCGTTTCCAGGAGCGGCGAGCAAGATAGCGCCTGCACATGTACCAAGCACCGGTCGGTCCGGGTGTTGTTCCATCCATGCAAACGATGCTTCCAGCAAGGATTCATGTTGGCTGGCAATTCTCATGGTGGTTGATTCACCTCCCGGGAGCACAAGGGCATCAACATCGTGAACGTGTTCAGCGCGGCGGCATTCAACCACCTCAATCTCAACACCCAATTCGTTGGCAGCACCCCTCAACGCCTCAGCATGTTCGTGCCGAGCGCCTTGGAGCATGGCTAAGCCAACCCTGAGCATGCCCCCCCCTGTCGCGTCGGCTCTATCAGTTCAACCCTCGGTTAAACACAGCAGTTGAGAGGGATGGCCAACGATGCACTTCAAAGACTGCCCACCGCACCGTAGGACCATGAGCCACGAAGGCGACTGCTTTCTGGTCCCCGGACCCGTACGGATGGCCGACAACTGCCTTCAAGCCATGGCCACACCGGTGATGACGGCCCGGGGCCCTGAATTTAGAGACGTCATGGCCGAATTGAACGCCGGTTTGCGGTATGCCTTCAACCTCAGCCCTTCCAAGGGCGTCAAAAAGACCCAATCATGGACGGGTGAGGACGGTTACAAGGTGGTCGTGGTGTCAGGTAGCGGAACGGCAGCCATGGAAATGGTGGTCGCCAACCGGTTCCGAGCCAACGACCTCGTCTTGGTTCCAACAAACGGCAAGTTTGGTGAGCGAGTCGTGGCCATATGCGATCAGTTCTGCAACGTCAAACACCTCAAGTACGAATGGGGACGGTCGTTTGATCTCTATGAATTGGAACAACAGTTGGAACGTGGCTGTTACGAAGCGCTCTTGATTTGCCACAATGAAACGAGCACGGGCATCACACAAGACGCCGCTGCCATCGCTGAAATGTGCGAAC
>QXXW01000041.1:0-25133 GCA_009887255.1 Candidatus Poseidoniales archaeon
GCATTCTCGATGAGCGACCCTTTGGGCTGGTGAACAACGACCCGTTCAATCCAGTAAACGGATGGGACGGTCCGAGAACACACGGATGCGAAGCCATCATCGTTGAACACGAAACCCGGGGAATGAACCATTTCATCACCATCCAAGGTGGTCGTCGGTTCACGGTTGAAGAGGTCATTGAACCTGCCTTGCCGCCGTTTACCGACCCGACCATGGAAGTGTTTGTCACCGAAGACGGTGCGATGGCTGACGTCGAGGAACTGGTCAATCACATTGGACCCGACCACGACAACCATCGCCTCTACATCTCGGCCAACGTGGCCTACATGCACGAAACTGAACAACCGCTTTCCGAACACCAAGACGAACGTTTGCGGCACATCGTCCAAGATGTTCTCCAGCGCGTTGGCGAGGGCATGAACATCGATGGCGAAGTGTTGACCGGTTGGGTGGACGATTTCTGCAACGAACACATTACGGGACTGCCGTCGTCAATTTACCATGTGGCGTCGCTCTTGCTGAACACCAACGAATCAAGACAACACGTCTTGTCCTCCATCACCCCCGAAGAAGCGTTGGCTGAACTGGAACTTCACATGGGACCGCTCATCCTTCAGGAAGAGTGAACGGCGGCGAGGTTTGAAAACCGCCGTCAGGGTGGGAGGATTCATGTCCGTGTACGGTGAAGCAAGGAAGGTCACCACCCATACCCTTCTCGAAATGAAGCGGGCGGGTGAGAAAATCACCATGCTGACCGCTTACGATTACTCCTTGGCGAAGTTGGTGGACCAAGCAGGTGTTGACGTGATCCTTGTTGGTGACTCCGCCTCCAACGTGATGGCCGGCCAAGCCACGACCGTCCCCATGACCCTTGAGCACATGATATACCACGCTCAATGCGTCGAACGAGCGGTCGATCGAGCGTTGTTGGTGGTTGACATGCCGTTTGGCACCTACCAGGGAAACTCCCGACAAGCCTTGGACTCCGCCATCCGTATCATGAAAGAAGCCAGTGGTCACGCCGTAAAATTGGAAGGAGGGGCGGAAATCGTCGAATCTGTCCAGCGCATCCTCACAGCGGGAATCCCCGTCATGGGCCACCTTGGTCTCACCCCACAATCCATCTACAAGTTTGGCACCTATTCGGTTCGAGCCAAGGAGGAAGAAGAAGCGAAGAAACTCATCGCCGACGCTCAACTGTTGGAGGAAGCCGGATGTTTTGCCATCGTGCTCGAGAAAATCCCACGCGAACTCGCAGAGCGCGTCTCCAAAGCCATCGGGATTCCAACCATCGGCATCGGGGCAGGACCCGGCGTGGACGGCCAAGTCCTTGTGCTGCATGACCTCCTGGGGATCACCATGGACTTTTCACCGCGCTTCCTGCGCCGATACATGAACCTTGCAGAAGGCATTGATCAAGCCATCAAATCCTACTGCACCGATGTACGTTCTGGGTCGTTCCCGAACGAAGATGAATCGTACGCTTCGTGATCAAGCCAGCAAATTGTACGTCAAAATGGAGCCACCCAGAGCTCCGACGTTAACACCCAAGGTGTGCCAGAGGGCAAATCGGAAGGGCGGGAGTTCAAATCGCCACCATGAAGTGCTGATCCAAATCCAAACAACGCTGGCAAGGTAACCACCGCACACCAATCCTCCGTACCCCATCGTCCACACCAACATGAGCGGAAAGGCAAGAGCGCTCACACCCATGGCGTATTCTTTCCACCGCTCCGATGGGGACGCCGTCAACCATCGATGCATCAACGGAGACATGAGGAGGTACATCAGCAACGCCCCGTGGACTGGGTTGGGGATGTTGTAGGGCAACTGAGGCATCACGGCTTCCTGCCACACTACGCCAACAACAAGGCCGAACAGCACTGGGAAACCAACATGCCGCCATGTCTGGGACCATGTGGCCGAAGATGGCAACGAGGCCTGCGACACCGCGATGGGCGTCGGGACCGGAGCCGATGTGACATCGTCATCCATGGCTGAACCAACAAGCGGTGGCGTTTGAGTCTTGGCTTCCCTTCGTGTTCAGTCAAGCGATGAAGCATTAAACCACGCCGCCGTGCGAAGCCCATGGGACAAGGAAAAATCGTTGCCGGTTGCCTTGCGCCACACCCTCCTCATTTGGTGTACGCCGAAAACCCGCCTCAAAACGAGCCCGTGGCGGAGGGCGGATGGGAACAATTGAGATGGGGGTACGAGCGGTTGCGAGCCTCACTCTCCCATCTGGAGTACGACGCTATCGTCCTCCTCTCACCTCACTGGCAAACCTACGTGGGCACCCATTTCCTCGGCTTGCCGCATTTTGAGGGCCTTTCGGTGGATCCCGTGTTCCCCAACTTGTTTCGCTACACCTACGACATGTCGGTGGATGTTGATTTGGCCCGTGCCATACACGACGAGGCTGAAGCGGCTGGGCTTCCGGTCAAAATGATGGAGAATCCCGACTTCAGGGTGGACTATGGAACCATCACGACTGGCCATTTGTTCAATCCCGATTGGGACAAGCCTCTCGTGGTCATCTCAAGCAACAGATCCACAGCATATTACTCGGTTGAAGTGATGCAAGAAATCATGGTTGAGCTTGGAAAGGTCACAAGGAAAGCAATTGAAGCCTCTGGTAAAAGGGTGGTTGTCCTCGCCAGCAATTCCTTGTCGCATCGCCATTTCACCACCGAGTCCGACCTTCCCGAAGACATGAGCAAAGAGCACATCACAAGTCACGCCATGCATTTGTGGGACATGCGCATCATTGAGTACATGCGAAGCGGGCAGGCCCAACGAATCCTTGATGAAATGCCAGAATTCACAGAACAAGCCATCGCCGAAAGCGATGGTGGAGGCCTCTCATGGCTGCTTTCAACGCTTGATGTCCCGGATTACCCGGCCATCCTTCACGGCTACGGCACCATCATTGGGACAGGAAACGCCGTTGTTGAGTGGCCATGTTACGCCCACGAGGAGGGCTCACAATGAGCAAAGGAGAGGTGGTGGCTTCGTTTGTCGTTCCAGTGCACCCTCACACGGTGTTGGCCCCAGACAAGAACGCTGGTTGGCGTCGTTTGAGGGATGCATACGACCAAGCGGCTCAGACCATCAAAGACCTTGAAGCGGACCTCATCATCGTTTACTCGACAACGTGGCCCAGCATCATCGGGCACCAAATTCAAGCCGACCCAAATCCAGAATGGGTGATGGTGGACCATGACTTTCACGACCTCGGGTCAATCCATTATTCGTTCAACATCGATCAGGAATTTGCTCACGGATGGAACAAAGCCAACCACCAACGTGGCCTTCAAAGTCGATGCGTGAATTACAAAGGATTCCCAATCGATGTGGGTTCTGTCGTGGCCTTGACCCTGTTGAATCCCGACAACAACATTCCCGCCGTCATCGTGTCCTCAAACATGTACGCCAACCGGAGCGAAACAACCGTGTTGGCCAAATCGTGTCTTGACATGATCAAGGCACAGGGTCGACGCGCCGTGGCAGTGACCGCCATGTCGTTGTCCAACCGAATGTTCACCGATTTCATTGACCCAACTGAAGACAAAATTCACTCGCTCAAGGACGATGAATGGAACCGAAAAATCCTGGAGTTTCTCGAGGAAGGCCGATTGGAGGATGTTGGTCAACTTTCCCGTACCATTCACCAGCAAATTCGCGTCCAGAAGGTCGTGGCGTTCAAACCCATGTGGTGGCTCTCCGCCATGAATGGCCATCGAAACAACCTCACCGGCAAGGTTCTGGCCTACGAGCCCATACACGGAGCAGGGGGAGCCGTTGTCTCGCTCGACCCAACGCCTTCAGGAGCCGGCGACAAGGAGTACGATGAAGACGACGTGGAACATTATCTGGGCGAACGGGGCGTCCTGGACACGTCGTCAGCCGATTCGAGTCCAGAAGCCTCGACTGGACCTGCAACACCATCCTCTGCCACCGCAAATCCCCTTGCATCGCCGTCCGGTCAGGGACCCGCTCTTTGGGACCCAACAAATGCAGAGGGCTCGGTGAACACAGAAGCCGCTCCCAAACCCGTGGGCGCCTACCCACACGCTCGCCAAGTTGGCAACATGCTGTACCTCTCTGGAGTAGGCCCTCGGCAACCGGGCACCAACGCCATTCCAGGTGGGCCCATCCACGACCTTGAGGGCCAACCCCTTGATTACGATATCAAAGCTCAAACTCGTGCCGTGGTGGCCAACATTCAACGCATCGTTGAAGAAGCTGGAGCTCGAATGGATCAAGTGGTTGACGTCACCACGTTTTTGATCGACATGAAGCGTGATTTCAGCGGCTACAACGACGTATGGGCCGAGACATTGGGGCGTTATGGTCCGACTCGCACCACCCTTGCTATCGATGCCCTGCCAACCCCAATCGCTGTTGAAATGAAGGTCATTGTCCACTTGGGCGAATGATTTCTTCCGGAATCCGGTGACTTTGCATCACATACATACCAATCCCATATAGAGGACGACGGTTTGGCATCAATAAGAATGAATATTCTTGACGAAATCCGGGAGGAATTCAAATGACTCATGCCAACACCACAGCAACCGTCAATCAAGACACTGGCGAGAAGAAGGACCTTGCGAGAACCATCGGCCTCTCGGGTGTGCTTGTCATCTCCCTCTCCGCTATGCTCCCGGGTATTTTCGTCACTCCAACGTTTGCCGCGGAAATCATGGGACCGGGCATCTGGCTGGCGTTCTTGCTTTCGGCATCGGTGGTCCTGCCTGCGGCCATGGCCAAATCGGAATTGGCCTCAGGCATGCCATCGAGCGGTGGAACCTATGTCTATCTTGAACGCACCTACGGTCCACTCGTCGGAACGGTGAGTGGGCTGGGCCTTTGGGCCTCCTTCCTTCTCAAAGCGGCGTTTGCACTCATCGGTTTCTCGGCCTACTTGCTGGCCGTCACCACCTATTTTAACGTGGAAATCGATGTGATCACGGTATCACTCTCTGCCTTGGTCCTCATCACGGTGGTCAACATCATGGGCGTATCCAAGGTGAAGGCCATTCAAGCCCCAATTCTGTACATGACCATCACGCTGCTCATCATCATGGTCATCGCTACCCTTTTTTCTCCAGACTTCGACCCCTCCATCCCGATCAGCGGAGCGTTTGACACCAACGTGTGGACCTTGGCAGAAACGGCCGGTTTTGTGTTCGTGGCCTATGCTGGAGTCACCAAGGTAGCGGCGATTGGGGGGGAAGTCATGGAGCCCGAGAAGAACCTGCCACGCGGTATTTTGCTCTCCCTCGCCATCGCCACTGTTCTCTACACCACGCTGGCCTTTGTCATGATGGCCGTGATGCCAGAGGGGTGGTTCATGAAAGACGGAAAACCCATTGAAGACCCCATCTATGCATTTGCCACCTACGTGCTTGGGACGAAACTTGGCGTGGTCGCTGCGATTCTCTCCGTACTCACCATGATTTCAATGGCGTTGGCCGGTGTGCTTGCATCCTCTCGGTTTCTGTTTGCCATGTCAAGGGACAAACTGTTGCCGCAGCCCCTTGAAGACGTCAACACCCGCTATGAAACGCCGCACATCCCCATCCTGTTGACGGGCTTGGCCATGGGATTGGCCATCATGTTCGTACCGTTGAAGGACGTGGTAAAGCTTGCATCGGGATTTAAAATTATGATTTTTATGATGATCAATTCAAGCGTCATCGTCCTCAGGCAAACGAGTGAAGCCCACGATTGGAACCCTGCATACAAAGCAAAAATGTATCCCTACCTCTACATTTGGGGCATCGCCGCAGGGGCTTTCATGATCGCACTCTTGGGAGAAAAGGCGTTCATTGGAGGCGCTGTGGCTTTCGTAGCGGGTGTCATCACCTACGTTGTGTACGGTCGAAAACATTACCATGTTCACTCAGCCACCCCCTTCTCAACCCTCCTCATGTCGTTTTCCCAAAGCAGCGGGTCCGAGCGCGAGAACATTCACGCCACATTCCGTGCTGCCGACCACGGACAAAAGAACCACTTGACGCTGCGTGAATTTCAGAGCGCTTTGACCGCTCTAGGGTACTCCTGCACGAGCGACGAATCGAGGGCGATTTTCCACGAAGCCGATGCGAATGAAGACGGTGTCATCGACATCGACGAATTTTTGGCCATGACCGAGGAAATGGCCGACGACCAAGCAGACCAACCATCACCAGCGCACGGCAATGTCCAGCCCGCTTCAGTTGAAATCCAGGCGGCAGACACAGATTGAGTCGGCGACCTAACCTAAGGTACCGCTCAGTCCGTGAGCATCAACAAGCCGTCAACGCTTCGCAATTCAGCGAGATAGATTTGCTCAATGGCATCGTAGAGGTCCTGGTCTTCAATCGCTTCAACCATGGTCAGCACTTCGTGGTACACAGAAGCAGCTTGTTGTTCCGTGGCCAGTGAATGCTTCAGCATCTCCTTAAAATCGGTGGTGTGAACGATGGGTTCCGGGTGACGTTCCGTGACGGGAACACCTCCCAATTTGACAACTGCTCTTCGGACAACATCGCCGTGGTCCATGGATTCCGTGGCTTCAGTCGAAAACATCGGCGACAGTTGCAGTCGGTGAATACCTCGAACGTTGGCTGCGTAGTGCGCATACATGTTCATGGCACGCAGTTCCCACGCAAGGGCCTCGTTAAGTTGGTCAATTAGGGCAGCGTTTGACATCGGTTCACCGGTTGGACATGAGCGGAATTGTACTTGAACCCGTGTGTTCAGATGTGATGGCGAATCCATTCACCCTCTGAAGTCACTTCCCAATACTGGAGTTCCTCTGAAGCGTCAACGTACCAGCCCGTGTTGCCTTGCTCTGTTGAAGGGGTTGCCTGCATCACACCCACCCTCTGTGCTTCGGCTGCGAGGGTCTTCACGTCTTCTTGGGTCAGACCGTGTCGTTCGTGAATCGTGGTGGTGTCTTGTACCATGGTCGTCGCGACATCAACATCGGGAACGTCTTTTTCTTCTTCCGCAAAGGCTGCATCAACCCACGCCTCTTCATCAACAGTAGAAGCCTTACGAAGCAGCACGACCAAAGCCCCCAAAACGAGACAGAGCAACACCGATGCGAGGGCCATGGCGTTGTTCGTTGAGCCTACGGCACCCCCGAGCAACACGTCGTCAACGTCGAAGAATGTTTGAGCCAACAAACCGTTCCACCGGATGGTACACGATCGGTCCGTGCCCCCGGAATTCACATCGATTCTCCACGTGCCGTTGGTCACGAAGGTGTCTGTTCCAGCGTTGCAATCCACGCTCGTGTTGCCGTTGAACGGGATGCTGAGTTCGTTACCAAAGCCATCAACTCCGAACACTTCCAACAAAACCGTGTCCCCTTCTGCAATGCTCGAACGACTGAGTGAAGATTGGATACGTATCGGGTCACCGGCCACAACTTCAATGGGTACAACCACCAATGCACCGTTTTCCACAAGTGTCACATCGTAGTTCCCAACCACTTTTCCGGTGATGTGCCAGTATCCCAAACCGGTTGGCGATGGGCTGACAGCAAGCAAGGAGTCGTTGAAGTCGGTGGTGACTTCGGTGGCTTCACCTGTGTTCCCGTGCACATCAACCACCGAAACGTAGAGGTCCGTCGGTACACCTGCAGCAACGGTCAATCCTTCCGGAGCAGTCGTCACCAACAAGTGGGCACTACCCGGAATAACCGTAAAGCGAACGGTGGCGAACACACCAGCTGCATTGACTCGGAGTTCATGACCTCCAAGCGTTGACGCCAGCCATCGACCCTCGTTGAGCAGCATTTGCAAGGTGATGTCTTCACCGTCGAGTGACCAGTTCATGGCAACAGGGTCCAATTCATTGCTGTAAGCATCGAAAAACAGCGGGGCCAAGTCCAGTTCTCCATCTGCTGGAACTTGAGTGCCTTCACCGCTCAGTTGGATGAACGCCAACGCCCCTGGTCTAACATCAAACGCTAGAGTATTGGAGTACAAAACCCCGGTGCCGTTATCGAACCATCGTCCCGAAACACGCCACGAACGTGGCGCAGTGGCATCGATTTGGACTCGGTTTTGAGCTTCGGAGTAATCCGATTCATCCCCGGTCTCGAGGGTATAATTTCCAGGAACTGCCCAGCGATTCCCAGCAACATCCACCGCTTGAAGAATGAGGGTAACATCATCGCCCACATGCGGAGTCAATGGTGTCACATCAAATTCAACGTCAATCGGGCGTCCGTGTTCAACCATGATGGTGACTGAGGAAGTCACATCGCCGTCGGTTCCTGTGATGATAGCGGACCCCATGGTTGAGGGATTCCAATACACACGAAGGTCGCTGCCAACGGAAAGCCCTCCCGACGTGGCGGTGATGTCGTCAATTGAAGGTGAAACAAAACCGATGTAGCCGTTGATGTCTCGCCGTTCAAACGCAAGTTCGTAGGCATCTCCAGCGACAACGGAGGCCACACCGTCCACCAACACGAGACTTGAGGCCACAGCGTCGCCTGGGATCACATGAATCTCACCGGTTCCCGTGATGTTCTGATACGTTGCTGAAACCGACCATCTTCCGGTCCTTGCCGCGAAGTACTCGCCTTGTGCGTCAATGCTGCCGTTCTCAACACTCCACGTGATGGAAGGGACGGTGGACAACGGCATGCTGAAGCCAAACCTGTCCACAAGGGCGGGCGACAACAGCATCGAAGTGCCCGCTTGAATTTGCATGTTGGGTGGGAAATCAAACGAATAAGGCTGTCCGGGGGTAACATGTGCGGTGATCATCACCTCAAGTTGATTGTAGCGGGCTCGCATGGTGTATTCGCCAAGCTCGGATGGGGTCCATGTGGGTTGACCCGAACCGATGTTCTCCCCATTCACATCCCACAACACACCCTGATTGACGAGGATGGCGTTGCCTCGAACATCGAGGAGTTCTGCTTGCAATACCTGAGCCAACCTGACATCGTAATCCCGCTGAGGGATGTCGATGGATACGGGAACACCGACTTCAACCGTGAGGTTGTGATGAGCCGTCAATCCCTGATGTTCGGCCACAAGTTGAACCGTTCCAGATGACCACGGGTAAAAGAGGCCATTCTCGTCAATGCTTCCATTCGTAGCAGACCAATTGACCTGACCTTCAAGGGGGTTGTTGACCGCATCATAGACAACAGCGTTGAACTGGATGACCTCATCTGAAGTGGCGGTCATTCGAGGTGCATCGAAGACAACACGATCTGCTTGGCCGGTGGCGTGAACAACCGGTGCGTCAGTAAGAAGTTCCGTGGCCGGAAATGTGCTCAACGCAAAAAGGAGGGACAAGAGGAACGCACTGGACCATCCTTGTCGCACACGTTCACCTCAATCGGTCCAAACTTGCCACTCTTCTTCGCCGGGCATTCGGAAATACCAGACGCCATCGTCGTCTTCCCACCATTCGGTGCCATCGTCGTCTACTCGGGTTTCTTGACCGTCTTCAGCAATCGGTTCGTCATCAATTGGCGCAGGTTCGCTCGCTGTGGGTGCAGGGCCGCTGGGCCCTGGTGCTGGTCCGCTTGGTCCTGGTGCTGGTCCGCTTGGTCCTGGTGCTGATCCACTTGGACCGGGAGCGGGACCGCTTGGGCCCGGGGCCGGTTCATCTTCGTAGTCGTCGTCATCGTCGTCATCGTCCCAACCGTCGGCACTTGGACGCATGAACATAACGAGAAGAGCCAACAACGCCATAGCCACCAGTCCCAACAAAACGGCACCAACGTAATAGAGGGTTCCGCCTGCTTCGAAAAAGCCAGCGAGGTTGCCCTCAACGGTCAATTCTGTTGAAACTTGAACTGAGCCAACACCAACCGTAATGGTTTGTGGGCCTTCATCGAGGGTCGTGATGGTCCATTGACTTGGGTCCAGTTGTTTGACCTCAGCTCGTCCAGTTGCATCAACTGAAACACTAGAAGGCACATCGATTTCATTGTCAAATTCGTCGTAGGCTCGAATTTGAAGGTCAACCGATTCAAGCTGTATGACCTTCTCTGAGGACAAATTGAGCTCAAGGCGTGCTGCTACCGATTGGGCTGAGACCGTCAATTCAACGGTGGAAGTTGCCTGACCAACCGTGTAAACAAGACCGTGGACCCCTGCTGTTTGTGCTTGGTAACGATAGGCACCCAATTCACCTTCAACTTCGGCGAGTGTGGTCACGGGATTCATGTTCTCCGACCATTGAACGTTCTGTGGGAAGGTGTTCCCGTCGGCGTCGGTTCCGGTGATTTGCAGCGTCACCATGTCGCCTGCCACAGGTGTGGTGGTCGATGCATCGACGGATAGGGACACTGCCCTTCCTTGGAGGACCGATATCTGAACACTGTCGGTAATGTTGAACCCGGAACCGCTGATGCTGTAGGCATGGATGCTGTAGTTGCCCACCGTCGAGGCGTCCCAATTCATGTTGTTGAGAAGCAAGGCGGTCGTGATGTCTGTCATCTCGCCTGTGTCCTCGTTGACATGCAGCCATGTCAACACGCTGGCTTCAATGGGGTTGGTGTCTTGATCGGCCAGCTGAGTCGTAAAGCTGAGGGCGTAGTCGGCCGTCATCTCAATGTTGTCGCCCGAGGAACCAACCGGGTTGTTGGCCACGGCTTCCATGACCACCGTGTGCAAAAATCCAGCACGAACCGTGATGTTCAGTCCGACGGAGTGTGATGTCCCGTCTTCCAAGTCGTCGTACATGGCCGTGAGGGTGTACGCCTCATCGCTTGCATAGTATGGGGTGAAAGTGGTGACCTGTGACATCGTGTTTTCGAGGAATCCAGAAAGCGGACTCGTGATGGAAGGGTGCGTCAATGTCCAATTGGCCGTGATTTCCCACTGGTTGCCTTTGCCATCGATGGCAAACGCTTCGACTTCGAGTGTTTCATCAGCCGTAATGGCAAACATGTCCCATGTGGACGGTTGATCGTCAACTTCGAGAATCAGCGTGCGAATCGTTCCCTCCACAACATTCACCGTGACGCTGGCCGTGAGGGTTTCATAGCGCGCTTCAATGGTTTTGGAGCCCCGGGAAACTGGGTCCCAAATCGCTGGAGCCCCTGCCGTGATTTGACCGTCTGCAATCATCGTCCAATTGTCAGAAGGCAGCAACACCGCCAGTCGGTTTCCGCGAAGGTCAATTCGTGTTGTGTTGATGTAAACTCGTTCATCAGCGGTGATGTCAAGGCTCGATGCGTTGAGCTCAAGAGAAGCCATCGCACCGTGCCCAACGGTGAGCATGAGCTGTGCTGAGGCTCCAGAGGTGGAGGTGAGGTTGAGCCACCAGTTCCCGACATGGTCAGGGAAGTATTCCTGGTTCAATTCGGAGTAATTACCATTGGTGGTGGACCATGTCAAATCTCCAGCTTCGGTGAGATCCAACTCGTTCCCGTATTGGTCGTAGAGAACGGCAACAATGCCACACCACTGCCCTGCAGGCAACGTGCCTTCGCATCCTGAGAGCGTGAAGTAGGACGGTGCACCAGAAGTGACCATGACGTCCACGGTCAATTGTTGACCGCTTGCCGGGTGAGTCACCACAATGGTGTGATTTCCAACAGCATAGGGTTCAAACAGGCTTGGAACGGTCGGTGACATGCTCCCGTTGGAGGGAACATACGTGATGCTTTCACCGGTCACCAGGTTTCCGTGCTGGTCGTACATGTTGGCCATGATGTTGAGGGTCTCGTCTGCGGTGATGGTCACCTGCAATGGCGAGGCAGACAACGTGACAGGAGCACCTGGAGTAACCGTGATGTTTTGTGTGCCGCAAACCAAACCGAAACAAGCGGTGATCTGATGGGTACCTGCTGCGCTTGGCGTGTACAATCCATTGCTGCCAACACTGCCGGCCGTCGCCGACCAAACGATTGGGGGCGTTTGTTGTGTCGAGGTGTGGTCAAAGACGACCTGGCTGAACACGACCGTGGTGTCGGCATCGGTTGTGACGGCACCGCCGGGAGTGATGTCAACGGTGGTGATGTTGGTGGTGTTGAACAGCACTTGAGGGCGGAGACCTTGGTTGGGTATTTCGCTCGAATAGAATTCAGCATGCGCAAATCCTGTGTTGGCAACCCCAAGAATCACCCATGCCTGCTGGCTGGAGATGGTCATGCCTGGCGTGCTCAAGTCAAACCAAATCCAACCGGAATCACCAACATTGGCGGTGGTGGACGACACGGCTGCTCCGTAATCAACACCTGCTTGCAGGCCGGGAGCACCCCATGTCGAGCCAGAAGTTGTCCCGTTCCATGTAGCGCTGAATTGGTTCCATGAACTGAGCATTGGGTGGACATGGAAGGTCACTGACGTGGCTCCTTGGGCTGAACTCCATTCGTCAAGGTACATTCCAAGCGATGCAGAATGCACGTTTTGATAAGAAGCAAACGGTACTTGACCCGAATTGAATCCGACGGTTAATCGGCATTCATCCGTGAACAACGACCCGCAATCCGACCCGACACTCACCGTTCCTGCGTCACCGAAATTCTGGGCTGGAGCAGAACTCCTCAAGGTGGTCTCACCGATGTTCGTATGGCCAAATGCTTCCACTTCGTTACCGGTTTGGAAGGTGTACGTGAAGGTTTGATCTCCGTTGTAAACGTGATTGGGTTCACCAACGGCAAACGACCACCGGGATGACGAGGGACCCGGAATCGATTGATTCACAGCCTGAACCCACCACGTGAGTTGGGACCCTTGCGGCAGGTCATCGTTGAAACTGAACGTGGTGTTGGTGATCTCGCTGTCTTCCCATGATTTGTATTTGGTTGGGCCGGAATCGTTCTCGATGGTCACAATGTATCCGGTAGCTCCCGCTACTGGGTTCCATGTTAACACGGGTTGTTGGTCCGAAGTCAATTGCCCGTTTAACTGCTCATAGAGTACTTCACCATCGTTTGGTGAGACCAAACTCGGTTGAGAAGGAGGAACAACACCGTCGACGTTGTCGACGTAGTCCAACACCAAATGCGGCCGGTAATCCGGGTCGTTGTAGTCAGAACTGTAGAAGAGATGAGAGGAACTTGTGCTGCCCACTCGAGCCAACATCACCGTCATGGTGGTGTTGCCGTTGGCGATGTTGGACTGAGCGAGTCCTGTCAAATCCCAATCAACCCAACCAATGGGCGAAGTAAGCGTGAGGGTCGAGCGAGTCAATTCAGTTGTTGAGCAGGAAGGTGCGTTGGCCCAAACCGTTGTTGGTTCACTAAAGCCACCGCAAGCATAGGCCGCCACGGTGGTTGATGATGTCCCTGTGATGCCGATTTGGTGCATTCGGAGGAGCATTTCAGTGGGCGTCATGGCGGTTGGCCACGGCATGCCCGAGAGATCGAATTCCAGTAAGATTCGACTTTCTCCAGTTCCTGATGCTGCCGCTCCCAGCGACATGGTGGTCTGCGTCCCACGGTTTACTGATGAAGTGGAAGAGATTTCCACATCTGGAACAGACGGCAAGAGACCGGTGTTGGTGAAGACGCTGCCCCGCGAGATGTTGAGCGATTGATTGCCGTCACCGTCGTCCGTTCCTTGGTCGCTGGGATTTCTGAATCGGTGAATGTCCGACCATTCTCCAATTCGGTCGTCTTGGTCGGCTCGAACGCGCCAATATGTCCAGAAATCTCCTTTTGTCATGCCATCGTTGGTGATGGTAAGGTTGGTGGCATCGAAGGAAAGATCGGAGAATTCACCGTCTTCCATGCCGTTGGAATCATAGCAAACCTCGCCCATCATTCGGGTGTCTGGAGAGACGCACATGAGCCATTGCGTTTCGTTCGTGCTTGCGGATGTCCAGTTGAATTCGGTGCTGTCCTGCCCGCTGGGTCGAGGTTGAGCTGTGTCCCACGTCGTGACACCATCGGCTGGCACCAACTGCGTGGGTGAAGCGGCGTGCCACGGTGCTGCATCCACGCGATAGGTGATGTTCAACATCGGGCGGTGGGCAAGGGTGCTGTGTTCGCTGCTGGCGAATTGAGTGCGCCCGTTGACACCACCCAAGTGATCTTCCGCCTGCAGAATCACGTTCAGCTCCGTGTGTCCCATGCTGAGGGCGTGTTGAAGGAGCGCTGTCACGTTGAAGTTGGCCATCCCAGTGGAATTAACCCAGGTTGGGGCATTGAAAGGCACATCAGCGTCTTGCGATTGGTAGGCCCCCACGGACGCCCATGAAGAGGTGTTGCCGGAAGGGTAGGACCATGTTGACGATTCAGACCATGACGTCACCATGTTGGACACAGAAATCAGGGTGTTGTCCCGTTGAGAGAGAACTCTGAGGTCCAAACTGGCCTCCACCACTTCATAATTGGACGGGAGGGGCAAGGATGAGAAGTTCATCGACATCAGCGTTGAGGTCCGTAGGTTCGTGTTGATGTTCGAGACAGGGCTGTAACCCACGTATGTCCAATCGCTGCTGCCTTGATTGGCCAGTGCGTTTGCGCTGTCGAGATAGGTGTCGCTGCTAACGGTTGGGAATTGGCTACCGGGCAGTGCGTTGTGTTGCTGAATGGAGAGCGTGGCGTGCGTGCTGTTCAGTTCTTGTCCGATGTCTGCAGGAAGGAAAAACAAGGTTGTGTTACCACGGGGTCCGAGCATACCGTTGTTGATGGGTTGCACCATCCATAGGATATCACTCGAAAAATCGAACTCACTGTCGGGCGTGAACGTACGGTTCACGAGATCGAACATCGAGGCGTTGAAACGGGAATCGTAAACGTACAAACCAGCCATGTCGTCATTGGGGTCCTGTTGGATGAGCACTCGCCAATCGGTGACAGCCCCTAAGCCGTTGTAGGACCACGACAACGTCGGTTGCCGGTCGGCCTGAAGGGCATGTGAATCGCTGTCCCAAACGATGGCGTTTGGAACAGGTGCAGTGTTCACACCCGGCGAGGTTGGGCTTGACACCAAACCCTCTTCCCACGTGATGTTGACGTAGGGTTGGACGGATGAAGTGCCATCGATGGACGCAAAGGTCACCAAATCAGAGGTGTCGGACGAAGCGTAGAGCATCAGCGAGATGTGATTGTCACCGTTGGCAAACCCAACCTGAATCGCCTCTGAGATGTCAAACGACATCCACTCATCGTTGACACTCGGTTGCAAATCGACAAATGAACCAATGTCTGTGCCAATGTCACGTCCTCCTCGCTCGGACCACATGTTGGTGCCGTCATAGGTGGTGGCGTTGGCGGATGCCGTCCAGTTTTGGAGAACGGGTCGAACGGCCACAGGTACACCTTCATCCGACTGGAATTGTGAGAACAGGTTGAGCGTGGCTACGGTAATTCTTGCATTGGTCGGTTGAGGAATGTCGTCCAAAGGAATGCGAATCAGGGAGGCAGCATCGTAGCCGGCATTGTTGCCCACCAACAAGGTCGTGCTGGTATCTTTTGACTGGTCCGAGCCAGAGCCGTTTTCGACCACATAGGTGTCGACAAAATGCGGCGTGTTAAGGTGAGGCAAGGCCCCATGGTGGCGCCATTCAACCGTGGCTGTTGTGCTGTCGATCACCGAGGTCACCAAATCTGGCACATGGAAGTGATAAACACTTGACCAGTCACCAATTTGATTGGTTGTCGACACCGCACGGACGCGCCAGTACCACGTCTCTCCTTCATCCAAGTCGCTTGAGGGTTGATAGGTGAGGTTGGTGAGGTCAAACCCTCCATCGTTCCACGAAGTCAAGGTCTGGGTTGTGCTTGATCCAAACGAAGCCTGTTTGTCAAGTTCCAAAAGATAGCCGCCAACGGTCATGCTTCCGCTGAAATTCCACGCGAGCTCGGGCCGTTGAATCGGGGTTTGATCCACGCCGGTACCTATCGACCAAGAACCGTTGAGCGGGGTGAGGGGGGCAGGAGTGGACGGCAACGCATCGGACCCAGGCACGTACACAAACGTCAATTCAGGTCGATCCGATGAAGAGGCTTCAGCAGTAGCGAAATAGGCAGAGCGGTCGGTGCCGCTGCCGGCGCCCACCATGCCGACAATGAAGTCAACACGGCGATCCTCTCGCATGGCATTTTGCACAGCAAGCGTCACGTTCCATTCCACTTGGTCGTCTTCGAAATAGGTGGAATCAACGGTTTCGCTGTCAAGAAGTGAGGTTCGTTCGATGCCCTTGGCTCCAGCGGTATCCCAAGAGTTGCTGCCGTCATAACTCGACCACGTTGCATCCTCTTCGGACCAGTTGTTTTGCAGACTTTCCCAAACCCCGATTTGTGGGTTGTTGTAAGCGGACTGGGTGAGCGTGAGTTTGAGGTGTGCGGATTCCACAGCGTAGCCGTCGGGCAACAGGTTGGACACCAAATTGCACCCGACCAACGAGGTCAATTCAGAACCGATGACGTTGTAATCAACCGTCATTTCGGAATCGGTGCCGTAATTGGCGGTGGTGTCGCCGCTGTCAAGGTAGGTGTCCTCGCAGACTGGGTATTGGTTGTCCAACGAGCCGTTTCCGTGCTTCAGTCTGAATTCATAGCGGTCATCACCCAAGTAGGTGCTCTCAAGGCTGGAGATGAAGAAACTGGATTGCACCCATTCTCCGTAGTGGTTGTTGCTGTCCACGGTGGCCATTCGCCAGAAGTACATGTTGCCAATCGTCAACGCGTCTGAACCGTCCAACGACAACGTACTGTCTGAAGGCGAGAAGTCGTTGTCTACACGGGTGTCAACAACCCATTGACGTAGACGGAAATCTTCGTCACGAGCCAGTTGAAACACGATGTCGTCCCCCGATGTCGGGGCTGTCCAGTTGAGGACTGGCTCGGTGTTTCCGGTGAAATTGTGCCCAGTTTTGTTCCAGATGGCCAAGCCATCGGCTGGTGCGGTGAGCGATACGGGTGAAGGAGCACCTGAACCCCATTTGTACGTCAATTCGTACACTGGCCGCAGGGCTTCATCCACAGCCTCGGTCGAGTGGAACGTAATGCCGTCACCGTTCGTGTAGCCCTCGTATTTCCCTCGCACGGCCATCAGCAGATCCATTGGTTTCTCATCCGAATCGTCAAGATAGTTTTGCACGGCGTGTGTCATGGCGAAGGAAAACGTGTTGCTGGACTGGTTGGTGTTGAGAAGGTCGATTGCAGCCGTTCCATTGCTGCGTCCACCGTCGTACCAATCGGTGCTGCTCTGGTCCGACATGGAGTTCCAGGTCATGCCATCTGTCATGTACACACCCGATTCATCCATTCCATGAACGGAGACGACGGCGTCGCCTGAGCGACTGTTGCGCTCAAGAACCACATCAGAATCCACGATCGTCAGGTTGTCGTGAAGTCCAAGTTGATTCAATCGCAAACGAAGGTGAATCAACCGTTCTTTGTTGGAGGTCATGGATGTGTCCAATGTCTGTGCGCTGTCGTAGTTGAGGGTGCGCTGAGTTTGTGAAACGTAGGTGTCTTCGATGAAATGATTCATCATTCCTACGTCATCGTGTGCAATGGTCATGGAAGCTGTCCCATCTCCGTTGTCGGTGACATTGAGGTTGGGCAAGAGGAAAAAGGCTCCCGACCACGCGCCCCATTGACCGTTGCTGTCAACCGAGCGAATTCTCATGAACATCTCGGTGCCGTTCGCAAAGGCATCGGAACTTGGGACGTCGTAGGCACCGCTGACACCGGTGGAAGCAAACGTGTCCCAGAGGGTGGAATAGTGCCAATCACCGTCCGCAGCCGAGCGCCATTGAGGGGACGAACTCAGGTGCATTTCCACATCTTGCCCGGTGTTCATGGCGTAACCAAGACGGGGGGTTGTGACGGCTTCGAGGAGGAAATTGCTTTCCATCCAAGCTTCGCCATTCTCAACGGGCAAATCCACTTCAACCGAAGCGCCCGCTGATGCTGGCGTTGCTGCTGCATTCACCACGAAAATCGGGGCGTAACCCGAGACAGAGGTCTCGCTCATGTGGCAGGAGTAGGTGGCTCCTAGAGAAGCCACAATAACCGACATCACGCTTGCATTGGCCTTGGCCGATTGTTGAGCAAGGCTGGTGATGTTGAGGCTCAACGTACCGTTGCTGGAGATGGTGGTGGGAGGCTCCCAATCGGTACGGTCAGACAAATCATCGGCTCCCGGTGCCGTCCATGGGAGGTTGGCAGCAAAGTTGGCCCATGACACCCATGAACCGTTCCAGAAACGGTTCATTTTGCCCGTGTAGGCCTGCATGTCGGTGTTCCCGGTTTCCGTGGTGTTGCATTGGAGGTCAATGCGAGCATCGATGATGGTGTCTGCAGCGGTGTAGTTCATGGGAAAACGAAGCAGAAGCCGAGTTTCATCGTTGGTGGTGTCGCTCAGCGATGAGGTGGCCGTGGTGTTGTACGTGCTGGTAGGGTTGCCTTGTGAGATCGACGTGTCTGCAACTGCACCGTGATTTTGGATGGCGAATTGGGGACCCTCGCCTCGTTCGTTTTCCAGAGTGGACCAACCCTCCATCGTGTGTGGAAGCGCCATGTCGGCGAGCAAAAACATCACAACGAGCATGAAAGCGGTGCGGCGAGCGTTTAGGGAAGGAACATCACGCATGGGGCTCGTTCCCTACACGACTCTCCCCAATATAGGGACTTTTCCCTCTCACGGCATGAAGAAACGGAGCGCGGCGGAGCCGTTAGAGGCATTTATTCACGGGCAATCACCACCATGCCAATGTTGAAGGAGGCTCGTCGGACACCCATCAAAGCATGAGTGAATTGTGGGTGGAAAAACATCGGCCACAATCGGTCGGCGAAATCCGAGGTCAAGCAGCGGTTGTTCACCGATTGGGGACCTATGCAGGCCAGAAAAATTTCCCTCACCTTTTGTTTGCAGGACCGCCGGGCACGGGTAAAACAACAGCTGCGATGGCCCTTACGAAGGACATTTATGGTCCCGAATTCCGGCAGAATTTGCTTGAGATGAACGCATCGGATGAACGGAAGCTCGAAAGCATCCGGACCAAAGTCAAGCAGTTTGCACGCACACAGCCGTACGGGGGAGCGGCGTTCAAAATCATCTTCCTCGACGAAGCCGACGCACTAACCAACGACGCACAAGGAGCTCTGCGCCGAATTATGGAACAGTATGCCGAGACCTGTAGGTTCATTTTATCCTGCAACTACTCCTCAAAAATCATAGAGCCCATCCAATCACGCTGCGCAGTGTTTCGCTTCCGGCCTCTGGCAGACGCCGATGTCTCAAGCCAAGTGGCTCACGTTGCAGAGATGGAAGGATTGGACATGGGAGAAGGTGCTGTCGAGGCGTTGACCCGTATTTCACAAGGCGACTTGCGCAAGGCGCTTACAGCTCTCCAGGTAGCGGCGGCCCTCAACGCCAACGTTACGAGAGATTTGGTTTATGAAACCTCAGCGACAGCCCCGCCAGAAGCCCTTCACGCCTACCTCATGGCCTGCAAGGACGACGGCTTTCATGCAGCTCGGCGGCGACTACGAGAGTTGCTCGATCGGTTTGGGTTGGCAGGTACCGATTTCGTCAACCAATTGCATCGGGAACTGTACGCTGCTGATTTCTTGAGTGAACAAGCAAAATTGATCTTTACCGAATGGATGGCAGAAACCGATTATCGATTGGTTGAAGGCGGTGGCGAACAGATTCAACTTGACGCCCTCACCGCTAAAATTGTCACGAATTTCAAGGACTAATCGTGGGACCAACCCAAGCCGAACCTCGGTTTCGACGGCGTCCTGACCCTTTCAAAACGGTGGTTATCGCACCACATGAGGGAGGTTACTATAATTACTTGAATTTCGGGGTTCGGGTTATGCCAACAGGTACGGTAAAATGGTTTAATCAAATTAAGGGCTTCGGCTTCATCGAACGAGAAGGCGGAGAAGACCTCTTCGTTCACAAGTCCCAAGTGACGGACGAAATTCACGACGGAGACACCGTTGAGTTCGAAGTTGGCGAAGGACCAAAAGGACCCAACGCCATCAACGTCCGCAAATCCGAGTGAACTGGATTCAACGCAAGCAAGGGGCGTTCAACCCCTTCAACCATGCTCAGCCTCGGCTGGCCATCATACGCAAGCAACTCCATATGTTGATTCGGCTGTAGGCTGAATGGACGCAGGCGCGCATCTCCGCTGGTAGGCGTGCTGATCGTTAGGTTGCGCCGCTGTTTGTGTGTTGTAGCCGGCGCCGTTGGACAGCCAATTCAAGTTTGTTCGCAACCGTTTGCCTTGGCCAAACCATCGCCCGTTGGGTTCAATTTCACTTTCACTTTATCACGACCCCTCTGGAAAAACAAGGTATCACCGTCGTCACTGGAAGTGAACATGAAGCGCATGATTGCATCCATTGAAAACGCCCTTTGTTGGACGGTGTTGGCCCCTCTAGCCCGCATGAACCGTGAACGCCGTTCGACGCAACAAGCCCGAGACGAACACGACAAACGACGTATCGACGTGCTGCTGTCCGCCATCGTGGCCAACCATGGCGATCTCTTGGCTTGAGATTCAAGCTTGTGTCACGAGAAGTGTCCAGGAATACGAACGGGTGTTTTGCCAAGGGTTTCCGGTCTCCGTGATGGTAACATCGATGTTGTGTTCACCTGCTGAAAGGCTGTCGCCCAGGTAAATGGCCATGGCTTGGTCTTGGTCAGGATGGGGAAGAAGAATCGGTGCTGTGCTGTTGTCCTGAGTTCTCCAGCCGCCCACGTCCGAGTCGTGCTCTGCCCAAAACGTGCTGTTGCTCGAAAGGGTCACGGTCTCGGTGAGGAAGGTGTAGCGAACTTCGACATCCGCTTCGTTCGCGCCAACGTTGTCGGCCAAACCGAAGAGCAACCAAGCGTCACCTTGGACTGAACCGCTGTCATCAAGGGTCCAGGTCACCATGTTGCTGCGGTTTTCATCGGCGAACAGAAAACCGTTCTCGGTTTCGATTGCCACGCCCCATTCATCGGCAAGTTGCGGTGCCACAATGTCTCCAAAGGGAGGGTTCACCAGCAAAAACGAGAACGAAAGGAACGTGAACGTGTAGAGGAAGAACGCCTTGAACCACGTCATTTTGGTGTAATGTTCTTTGAACCGTTCCGGCATGACACTGCGGTGAATTTGTGGAATCAGAATCATCATCATCAACGGCAGCAAGTACAGGACATCGGTTTTGTCAAGGGTCGTGGTGGGCATCAGGACAAAGCGCATCAAACACGTCACCACGAGCGAATAAACGATGACAAGCCACATGGAAGCGGTATCGGCTCGTTCCTTGTTGACGTACTTGACAGGATCGAACGGATCGATGCCCAAATCAGCCCCAGAGCGATTCTTTTTCTTCTCAGGCGACCGAGGGTTGCGGTCTTGGCGTCGCTTTTGCTCGGCCTGAGCAGCAGCCATCGCCGTCCGAAGGTCCACCATAACGCTCGGCAGGCGAGCCAGCGTTAGAACACATCGGTGATGTTGGGTGGCCTCAACAGGTTGTGTTGGCATGGACAACTTCCGATTTCTTCAAAGAGGGAAGGGCTCAGCGGAGGTTAGGCCGGGGTGGCGTAGTTGGTAGCGCGTCGGACTCATAGGGCAGCCTCCAAGGCAATCGTATGACGTGCAAGCCCCTTGTGGTGTCTGAGACATCCGAAGGTCGCGGGTTCGAGCCCCGCTCCCGGCACCATTCATGTTAGCGCTGCATGGCGCATCGTGCATCAAATTCAAGATATTCAACTGAGATGGTCTCGGCAGAATCTTTATTTTAGACCGGCCGGTCATACCAACTGGTCCAATGCCTCTAGCACGCTTTGAATCCCTCGAAAAATCCCTTAAAGCGAGGATTCTTGACGTATCCAAGCATGAATTCGCAGCGCATGGCTACGAAGGGGCCTCATACAATAAAATCATACAGAAAATTGGCATTTCGAAGGGTTCAATGTACTATTACTTCGAAAACAAAGAAGACCTGTTCATCACGTGTTTCCTTGATGCTTTTACACGTGCTGCGGATGGTTTTGGCCTTGACTTCGCTTCATTCCCATTTGAGAATCACGAGGAATCATACTGGGACTCAATCAAGGTGTTTTCATCAAAGCAGTGGAATGGCGTTCTTCAACACCCTCTGTTCATGTCTCTCTTGCGTCAATTGGTTTCAATGGGGACCGACCACCCCCTCTTCCGTAAGTTGAACCTCTTGTGTGAGGGCCTGAGCGAATATGGCGACATTATGGCCATTCTTCAGCACGGGGTCGAGATCGGAGCGATACGCAGCGACGTCCCCCTCACCGTGCTTGTGCGGATGAGCCAGGAGCATGAAGTGTGGTTAATCCAAGAACTCCAACAAGAGCGTTTGGATGAACAACAAGTGGTTGACAGATTCTTTGAGATGTTTAAACAACTCTTTGAAACAAGAAGGTGAATAAATGAACAACTTATTGAAAATGGAAAACCTCGAACGGCATTACGACACACCAGCTGGTACGGTCAAAGCACTGGACGGTGTGAGTTTTGAGATTCACCAAGGCGAACGCGTGATCCTTCTTGGCCCATCCGGCTCGGGAAAAACAACGCTCCTAAACTGCCTTTCTGCCTTGGACAGCCCCACAGGAGGCTCCTATTCCTTCCTCGGCGATGTAGTTCCTCGGAACCACTCGGAAAAAATGACCTCGTTTCGCAGGGACAACATCGGTTATGTGTTTCAATTCTTCAACCTCCTTCAGGATTTGTCGGTTCTCGAAAACATCCTCCTTATCCAAGAACTCGCCGGCAAAAAAGACCCGAAGCGAGCGAAGGATTTGCTCAAGTTGGTGGGCCTTGAGGCCGAAGTCAACCGGTTTCCTGGCGAAATAAGCGGAGGGCAACAACAACGCGTGGCCATTGCTCGCAGCATTGCAAAACGCCCAACACTTCTTCTGGGTGACGAGTTAACTGGAAACCTCGATACGGAAACGTCCAACAAAGTCATGGAGGCGCTGGTGAGTGCCTGTGAAATGGAAAACATCACAGCTGTCCTCGTTACACACGATGAAGGACTCATCAAGTACGCCACCCGCGTCATTCGGATTGACAGTGGCAAAATCATCTCTGATGAGCGGGTGAACACCAACGGTAGCGAGTGAGGTGATCCAATGTCTGCTCTGCTCAACAAGCGCCTCGCAAGAAGCCTATGGCGAACGAAATTGCGACTTTTGGCCGTCGTGTTGATGGTCTTCGTCGGCGTTTTTGCTGGAATTACATTCGGGGGTTATGCTCACAATCTTGGCGGCATGTACGACACCATGCAAGCCGACGATGAAAACGGAGCGAACCTCGCGGACCTGTGGATTGACAACCGCAGTGCTCTTTGGACTCCAGATGAAGTCAATTCATTCTGCAACGCTTTAGGAGGAGCCTTTGATTCCTCAGCCGCCTCTCCATCGCTTGATTCTTGCGAAGGGCGAACGGTAACGCAAGGTACGATGTTCCACACCAATGACTCCGGCCAGCATATCATCAACTCTCTTTGGCACGGCATTGCTGAAGGCGCCAATGCCGACCGTGTATGGATGCCAGAAGGCCATTCTGAGGGCCGAACCGCCGTGGCAAATGATGAGATTGTCATCGATGCTCACGTGACGGAAGCCCTTGACCTCAATCTTGGCGACGTGGTGAGTATCAGCGCTGGAAATGAAACGGCTGAATTTACACTTGTCGGCACGGGATACCACCCCTTGCACGTCATCATGGCGCCCGAGGGAGAATTGTTTCCTCCCGAGCCCGGTCAATTCGTTGTAGGCTACCTCTCCGATGCAGGCATGGCTCGTCTGACCGGTGAAGTTATTGGCAGCAGCAACACGATCCTGCTGGATGTTGTAGGCACTCCTTCGTACGATTTACCTGACACCGTCGAGAACGAAGGGGATGAAATCGAGGTTGTGAAACAACTTGTCGAAACGGCTCTATCCGAAGCAGAATTGGACGCTCGAGTTCGAGACCGGGGCCAAAATGAACCCGTTGAAGTCATGCGTCAGGATTTGGAGGGAACCAAGCGAACGACCGTTCCATTCACCGTCATGATTGCTTCAATTGCCGCCATCACCATCGTTCTCAGCCTCCAACGTCTGGTTCAAAGTCAAGCAAAAGAAATTGCAGTGCTACGAACATTGGGTGTCAAACGCTCATCGCTGATGACTGGCTACCTGTTCGCTCCGTTAGCGATTGGTGGAATCGGTTGTGCTCTTGGTGCGTTGGCGGGACCAAGCGGCATGAATGGTATGTTGGACTTTTACCAAGACTTGGTTGGCGTGCCAATTGTGGAACGCACTGTTCCATTTTCCGTGGTCGCATCTGTGATTGGCTCAACCATGATCGTCGTGTTTTTCTCTGGTGCATTCCCTGCATGGAAGGCCAGCCGCCTCGACCCATTGGCCGTGTTAAGCGGTCAAAACGAGATGCGAGTGGGTTCAAACCTGCTTCGAAAACTCACCTCATGGATGCCAACAACGCTTGGCCTTTCCATTCGTTCAAGCGTCCGAAAACCCGTGCGTTTGACCATGACGTTCATTGCCGTTGGTATTTCGTTGATGTTGTTTGGTTCCATCCAGATGATGTCAGCCGGCTTGCAGGACACCATGGTCGGGGCTCTTGAGGACGACCAAACCTGGGACGCACAAGTCTACATCATGCCCGATGGTGAACAACCCGTCGTGGATTGGGCAGAAAACAACACTGTGAATTATGAAATGCTCATTGAAATGCCACTTGGGTCAGTGTCTGATGCTGATGAAATAGAACGAACCTTCACGCTCGTGGGTCTGGATTCGTTCGAACGTGGCATGCGCGCCGTTTCTCTTTTGGAGGGCAATGCACCCTCTAGCAACGCGACAATCCCTCAAGTCATGATGGATGAGGGAAGCATGACATTCCTTGGATGGAGCATAGGAGAGCAGCAAACCGTCAGTCTCAATGGCGCACAAACCGAAGTCGTGATCGTTGGCACCTCCACTGCAGAATTGGCGAGAACGATGTATTTCCTACGGGATGATTTGAGCGGCATTCTGGGCGTCAATGCGACTTCGGTTTATCTTGAATTTCCACAAGGCGTTGAGGTGGATTCTGCATTGGGCGAGGCCTCCATGGGCATTGTTGAACGCCAGACACTCCTCGATGGAATCAACAGTTTACTCGACCAGCAGACCCAGATTTTCCAGACGATGATGTACCTTGGATTGCTGTTC
>QXXW01000042.1:0-14676 GCA_009887255.1 Candidatus Poseidoniales archaeon
ACCCACGACCTTGGGATTAACAGTCCCACGCTCCACCAGCTAAGCTAAATCGGCGTCTTTGGCCAACAACCTCTCCTTTATGACGGCTTCCATGGGTGTTGGTGCCTCAAATTTGTGCGACGGTCAACGTCTCGAGGACCCGAGGCGGAACAACCACATCTTCTGAACCAATGTTCACGGCTTGGGAGAGCCTCTCCAGCAGGCGGTGGTCGAGGTTTGAAGGACCGTCCATCGTCAATACTGAATCCCCTTTTGCAACGGTGTCACCCACCTTGGCGTGGACCTCAATACCGACGCCGTGATTGATGGATTGACCCGGGCGAGATCGACCGGCTCCGGCTTGACACAGAACTTGTCCAACGATCAAGGCGTCCAGTTCCATCACGGTCCCATCAGAGGCCGCTCTGATCACGTATGGCGTGGATTCTCGTGCCAGCACGTTCCAAGGGTCGTTGACCAGTTCGTCAACCACGCGTTCTTGGACACCTTGTCGGGTTAACATGCTTCGAAACGAAGCAAGAGCGGAACCGTCGCTGATCGATTCCGTGATGTCATAGCCCAACGCCATTGCCTGAGCGTAAACGAGTTCCATCGTGTCGGCTGGACCCCGCCCTTTCAGGCACGCAATGGTCTCAACAATTTCATGGCTGTTCCCGAGATAACGACCGAGTGGGCGGTTCATGTCAGTGAGTTGCGCCGTCACGTTCATCCCGAGTTCATGCCCGACCCGCACCATCGATTTGGCCAGGGCTCTGGCCTCAGTTACCTCCTGCATGAAGGCCGCCCTGCCAAATTTAACATCGAGGACCAAGGCTTGAATTCCTTCGGCAGCCTTCTTGGACAGGATGGAGGCCGTGATGAGGCCAATGCACGGGACGGTTGCCGTCACATCACGAATGGCGTACAACACGGCGTCAGCAGGGGCGATGTCAGCGGTTTGACGAGAGATGAAGCACGGGTTTGAGTTCATTTCCTCAAGGCTGAGCCCGGTGTTGAAACCGGGAATGGCTTCGAGCTTGTCGATGGTCCCTCCAGTGTGGGCGAGTCCTCTTCCTGCGAGCATCGGGACAACTGCTCCGCAGGCGTGCAGTGCAGGGGCGAGAATGAGGCTCATTTTGTCCCCAACCCCACCGGTGGAATGTTTGTCCACAGCGTTTGTGCGAGGGGCAAGACGAGCGCCTTGATTCAGCATGGCACGGGTCAACGCAGTGGTTTCTTCGTCGTTCAATCCGTTGAGTTGACACGCCATCAGAAAGGCTCCGATTTGTTCCCTTGGCAACTGCGTGAGATGCTCGATGAACCAGTTAAACTCGTCCCCTGTCAACACTTCACCGTCTCGTTTTTTAGCGATCAGCGTGGGAGCATGCATCCCAATCACTCCTTGTCGGCCAATCCGATTTCATGGAGGCGCTGATGGAGGTAATCGCCAGCGTTGATGGACGGGTAACGCACCTTCCCCCCGGTCATGTCAATGAATTCTCTTCTTGGGGTCAAGTCCACCTCGTTGCGTGGATGAACAAACATCGGCATTGAAAACCGTCGAGTTGTGGAGTCGCCGGGGTTCACGACACGGTGTGTTGTGGATGTGAACAATCCATTGGTTAAGTTCTGAATCATGTCACCAGAATCAACGATGATTTGCTCATGATTGCCCTTGACGTCGATCCACGAACCGTCATGGTCCTGAACCTGCAAACCAGCCGCCGTGGCCGTCACCAAGAGCGTGATGAAATTGATGTCCTCGTGGGCAGCAGAACGCACCGCTCCCTCGGGCGTGTGGGCATCAAGTGGCGGATAGTGAATGATGCGCATGATGGTGTTGCCTCGTTGGGTCATCTCAGGTAACCACGAAGCATTGTGGCCGAGATAGGTGCTGCACGCTTCCAACACGGTGGTGGAAAGGGCCTCCATGTGGTCGTATAGGCCGTTCACATAGCTTTCAAAATTGGGAAGGTCGTTGGTCGGCCACACGTTGGCAGGATAACGGTGGTCGTGTTCGTTGCCTTGCAGGCCACGCCCAGTTTGCCAGAACTCCTTGAGGTCTGGGGCAGGGTTGTCTTTGGCATGCTCGACACCGAAGGGCGTGTACCCACGCTGGTGCGAGGCTTCCGGTCTGGCATACCCTTGCTTCGAGGCCGTGTCCATCAAAAAGAACTTCTCTGCTTCGCTGTAGACGTTTTCAATCAACTCAAGGTCAATACCGTGGTTCACCAGTGCAAAGAAGCCGATATCGTGGAGTGCTTCTCCAACCTTCTGGGCAAACACCGCTTGGTTCGCTGGGTCTTCAGACAACGCCAGTTCGAAATCCACGGTGGGAATGCTTCGTACCATTCATCTCAGTCCCGAAGGAAGGTCTGGATCTTGGAGAGCAGCCTCAACGTCTCAAGGTAAATCCAAATCAACGATATCAAGATGCCAAAAGCAGCGTACCATTCCATTTGCTTGGGTGCACCGTATTGCACACCGCTTTCAATGAAACCGAAGTTGGAGATCAGGGTCAAGGACGCCACCACAAGGATAAACACGGTCACAGCGATGCCAATGGGTCCTGCTGTGTGCAGAAACGGGACGCTGACGCCGAAGCCGATGGACATCACAAATGACACGAGGTAAAGGAGGGTGATGCTGCTCATCAAGCCAAAGACAATTTTGTTGAACGTCGGTGTCGGGCGGAGCAGTCGGCTCGAGTACAGCACGTACATGGTTGCGGTGATGCCAACCGTGCCAAAGAGGGCTTGGAAAACGATGCCCTCGTAGTAGGACTCAAACATGTAGGATGCGCCTCCAAGAGCCATGCCTTCAAGCACGGCGTACAACCCAATCAAAGCCGCTGGGTTCTGGGGACGAACAAAGCCGATGACCACGGCCAACACAAACCCAAGGCCAAAGCCTGCGAGGCTGAACAAAGATGCATACGTCATCGATAGTTCGGCGGGCGCCGTCCAACACACGACCATGGCTGCCAGGGCGGTTAAGGTGGTTAAACCGAGCAAGCCCCCAATTTTTTGCATGGTGCCGCTGTAGGTCATCCGTTCGTTGACCACGAAATTGGCCATGAAACGGTTGTTCAATACGGGGTTCTGAGACTGGTAGCCACGGCTCATGGTGCGACTTGCCTCAGGACATGTTTCAATGTTGTTCTTGTTGTTGGTGAAGGGTGACCTCTTCGTTGTAATACTCGACCAGTTGGGCCATGGTCCATCCTTGGAGCATGTACTCTCTGACCATCGCCTCTGTCCATCCGGGCACCTTGCTCATCATTTCTGGAGTGATGTGAGGTCCTGTTGCGTCGAGGACGGGCGAGGTGTGTTCGCCTGCGATGTTGTCCTTGCCCATTTCTGAAGAGGACACCAAGTCCACGATGGCCTTGTGCTCATCGGATTCGGTCATCCCACGGAGCGTCATGTAAGCCCCCAAGGCCAACACCAATGCTCCAATCATGAGGAACAAGAACAAATTCTCACCCAAAGCGGAATTGGCGCTTTCACCCTCGTCTTGGATGGCCTGTTGTTGCTGAGTCGCTGAACACCCTTGGATGTCGGTATCCTCCCCTGGTGCCGTGTCCGGGCACTCATCGATGGCGTTGAGCACCCCGTCGTCGTCATCGTCAAGTGAAGGTTGGTTGGTGCCGTTCGAATCGACGTTTGTCGTTGTGTTGTTCGAGTTGTCAACGGGAACTGGGGCGCCTCCCAAGTCGCATCCCCATTCTGTGGCGTCTTCAATCCCGTTGCCGTTGGCATCGGCAAGGTTCAACGCTGATGTGGGATCGACATCGGTGATGCTCGGGTCGAGAGCCGTGGCAGAAGCCCAAGCGACTTCCAACCCATCCGGGATGCAGTCCCCGTCCGTATCAGCCATATGAGGGTGGCCGCCGTGAAGTTGTTCTGCAGCGTTGTTCAACCCGTCACCATCAGGGTCCAATCCAGATTCGTCTGAAATGCCAGACGCTGTTACGCTTCGTAGACTACGGTTCAAGTCATACCGCACCTCCCATCGGTCAAAAAGACCGTCTTGGTCGGAATCGGTTGTGTCATCCAGCCTGTTCCAGTCGTCCATCCATGATTCGTGATAGACGCTAGCAACGGCTAAGCTGGTCAATATGACCCCCATTTCTCTGTTTCGAATGAGCGCAGAGTCCCCCCAGTTGATGGAGGACACGAGGACGTGCTCTCCATCAACAATGGCCCCTTTGTTGTGAAGTTTGGTGACGTTGTCACCAGGACTCATGACCACGGCTGCGGTGTCGTAGCCTCGTGTGAAGTTCCATTCTTCATTGAACGTGTCAACCGCCCGTTGAATGTCCTCGTCAAGGTAGGCTCCGTTGATCACGAGGCGAAGTCGAACATCCCGTTCAGCAGCTCCTTCAAGCGCCGCAACGATGGGGTTGTCCCCCCAACCGTAGGACCAATCCAAATCGAGGTATTGAAGTGAGAGGAGAATTTCTTCATCAGCTTCGTTCAGCAACGAAACCAAATCACCGATGCAAGTATCGGGGCAAACCAACAATTTCGCTTCAAACGGTCCTGTTATGGCCTCTGCAGATGTCCCAATAACCGGTCCTGCGCTCGGCATGGTCCAGCCCAACGGTGCATCGCTGGTTTGAACAGGCGTGATGTGGGTTCGAAGGGGGTCTTCATCAAAAGCGAGATGATTGGCCACCATGTTGGTAAACGGTGCATCATGAATCAACACGCCCCAGTCTCTGTTCCCAGCATCACCGGGCACGGGGTGGGAAGATGATTTCCAATTTCCAGACCCGATCCAAACGCTGTCGTTGTCCCGCACGGCCACTTTGCTGTGAACATAGGCGTAGGGGTTTTCACCGCTGTCACCAAACCAGAGGGTGTTGACACCGCCGTTGAGGAGTGCAACCGCCATGCCGCGTTGAGCGTCCATGGCTTGCTCGGACCACCATGTATCGCCAGCATCCATGACCACCGTGACTTCAACGCCCCTGTTGTCAGCAGCGATGAGGGCTTCAACGAGGTGGACGTCGTGGAGATGGTACATGTGAACGCTTAGCGATGAGTTGGCTCCCTCGATCCAGGCGAGCAAATCTGCCAACCCGTCGTCGGGGCCGATGAGAGGGACAACGGTTCCTGTGGCGGTTGAGGCTGTCGGCAAACAGAAGGAACTGCCACCCAACCGACTCCAGCGCTGATGCCAATCAGCGACCGTGTCGCTGTCTGGTGCATCGCCGCAACCGTCTCCTCGCAGGTAGATGAGGTTCCCCAACCCCTGCAAGGGCTCAACGAGAGCGATGCCCGACCAACCGTCGACATCGGTGGGACCGTTGCCGTACACCACGGTGTCAACCACTTGACCGCTCGGGTCCAGAAGTTGGATCGCCGCCCCGCTGTTGCTCAGGTAAAACGAGCGGTTCAGGGCAGATGAGATGTCGATCACCCCTCCAGACTCGTACACGCCGAGCCCCGAAACGTCATTGGTCAACACCACCGATTGGCCTGCAGGAATATTCAGGCTGGTGATGGTCGCCTCATAGGCGGAATCAACCCCGGTCACCGCCCGAAGTTTCCATCCGTTGAGCACGGCTTGCAAATCACCCGTGTTGTGCAACTCAAGGAATTCAAGATTTGACGAGACAGAAGTTGAACTGACGGGCATCAGGCGCGTGAATCGCAGGTCTTCGGGTCCAGCAAGCGTACCCGGTTCTGGTTCTGCTTCACCGGGCGTGGGCCAGAGGGCGTGAACCCATGAGGTGCCGTTGTCTTCGCGAACAAGGGTTTGACAATCCGTAACAACCGTCCACGACGCTTGGTCAACAAGGCCACCGTCTGGGTGCAAGAGATGGACTCGGTCACCCAATCCGGTGAGGATCCATTCCTCCATGGTGAACACCGCTCGCTCTCCAACCTCAAGGAGGGTGCTGTTGGCGTTCCAAAGACTCCCGTCCCGAATGAACCGTCGGTCACCTTCGTTGTTCTGAACGGACCATCGGCTCAAGTTCACGGGTGCTTCGCCGGTGTTGTGCACTTCAACCCAATCTTCGTGAGGCGTGATTGAATCGTCGTTGCAATACGGGAGGACTTCGGTGATCACCACGTGGTTCGGACCTTGATGAGCTGGCCAAACGGGGTTGCTCGTTCCGGGTGTTGGCCAGGCTGCTTGGCGCCATTCTCCTTGAGCCATCGAGGCGTTGGGGCCCACGCCAGCATGGGTGCTGTTGGGTGCGACCAAGGTCTCTCCTTCGATGGTGGCTGACCAACCCGCTGTGTCCACCACGGCGCCGTCTGGATCGAGCAAACCGATGGCGTCAGGTGCGGTGTGCTTGAGGTAGAAGGCACTCGTGCCGTTCAGGGCGATGAGCACCACTTCACCCGCAGGCAACATGGTTGTGGATTGGAACGGCATGTTGTGTTCGTGGATGGTGAGCATCCTCGATGCGGCCTGAAGACGCCAGCCTGCTAAGTCCACCGTTGTGTTGCCATGGTTTTCGAGTTCGAGCCATTCACCAAGCGGCCATGCTTGGTTGTCCGCTCCAACCCCGTCAGGCATGAGTTCAGAAAAGCGCACGGTTCGAGAGGAGGGGACCGTTCCTGGTTCGGGCTGGCCGGGAGTGTTCCATGTGGACGGTGTCCAGGGGTCGGTTGGGTTGGTGCTTCGCAGCAAGGACCGATTCTCACCATAATCGGTGACATAGGTCGCCGTGTCAACCACCGCTTCAGTTGGAGTTCGCAAGAAGAGATGGTTGTGATTGTCCCATAGTTCCGTGTCGCCCGTGAACTGAACCAAACGACGTTCTCCTGCCGTGATCGTGGTGGACCCTTGGGTTTGGTTGAACACGACACTTCCGGGGTCGAGGTAGGTCACGTTGCCCAAACCGTCCAAAATCGACCATCCGTTGAGGTCGACATCCGATGAGCCGTTGTTGAAAAGTTCAATCCATTCGCCGTCAGGGAAAGCTTGCCCTTCCATGGTGCCGTTGGGGAGGAGTTCACTGAACTGAACATCGTTGGTCATTCTTGGTTGGAGCACCAACCTGTCCGGGTTGAGTTCGCCCGGTGTTGGGTAGGGTGAGAGGCCCCAGAGGTTGTTGCTTTGGTGGTCGTCCATCAACGACATGCCCTGTACGGTGCTGCTCCACTGCACTGTCGATGCGATACTGCCGTTGGGCCATATGAGTTTCAAGGCTTCTCCACCGTTGTTGAGAATGCCGTAATTGCTTGTCCCGTTGACAGCAAGAACCCGATGTGCACCGGGTGCGATGTTCAAACTGGAGGCATTGTCGGTGTAACCGATGAGGTGATCGGCATCAAACTCCAGCACATTGCCTGCGGCGTCAACAACGGTCCATCCGGTCAAATCGATGGTGGTGTTGCCGCTGTTTTGAATTTCAACCCATTCACCTCCTGGCCAAGTGGCGTTGTCCTCGGTGTGCCAAGGGTTTGCCATCACTTCCGTCATCATGAGGTCAGACGGTACTGTGCTCGTTCCGGTCCCCGATCCGGTGGCTTGGCCCGGGGACGGCGAAGAAGTTGGTATCCAGTTCGCAGTGAGGTTGTTCTGGTCTTGCTCGTAACTGACCCCAGAGGTCACGCTTCCCCATGTGGCCTCGTGAATCGAGGTCCCAGTTTCGTCGAAAAGACTGAGCGTCATGCCCGAGTTGGTCAGGTAGAAGTTGGCGTTTCCATTTCTTGCCAGCACCATGTAATCGCCTGGAGCGATCCACCACGTTGATGCGTTGCTTGCTTGGTACCCCACGATGGTGTTGGCATCAAAAGCAAGGATTCGGTTACCTGAATTCACTGCCGTCCAATTCAACATGTCCACGGCCGTTGTTCCTGTATTGTGGACTTCCAACCACTCACCACCGGGCCATGCCGCATCATCAAACCCGTTTGGATTGGGCAACACTTCGTTGATGCAAACGGTGGATGAGCAGGCGTTTGATCGAGCGCTTGTTTGGGATGCCGATTGGTCGTCCAGTACGGCAAACCCCACCGGGGTCAAGGATGCGAGGAACAGAGCGGTCAGGAGCAGGGCGGTGTTGGCAGGTTTCATGAGTTCACGTCCGTATTAAATGAAGCCGAAGGCATCGAAGCGTTGAGCAAAGGTGTAGATCATGATGGGCACGAGGATGATGCCCATGCCGTGGGAACGTCGTATGCCAATTCTTGGAGGCAACAAACCGATGATGGTGCCCACCAACAAAACGCCGATACCGACGAATCCCGTGGACAACCAGACGAGAACGACCACAAACAAGACCACGCCCATGACCATTTGTTGCAGTGGAATGGCGGCGTGGAGTTTGAGCATCCCTTTGCCCACAACTCGCATCATGGGCATGGCCATGAGCCCCGCCGCCAACGTTACAGCGAGCAACCGAATGAAATCTGCCGTAGGCTCCGTTGACGACCAGGAATCAATTGGATACATCATTTTCAAGGCCAGTGTGGCACCAGATCTGGACCGGGAAATGATGTACAGGAAACCCAGCACCATCACGGTGACGGCGGTGTTGGTGGCTGATAGAATGGCAATAACTTCGAGGTCCTGCTTGGTTTGGGGGCCTTCAACTCCGTCATCAGCCTCAGCTTTGGCCAGAGCAAGCAATTCGTCGTCGCTCATTTCTGTTAACCGTCGTGTTTCCCAGTCCATGCCGTAGCCTTCCTTGCCCTGCACTTTGGCCGCCATGTTGCGACCTCCCATGACCAAAACCGTGGCTTGTGATGCGGTCATTCCTGGAAGGACACCCATTGACGCTCCCGCAACACTGGACCAGAAGCAAGGGATGAGGAGAGGCTTGACGGGGGGCAGTTCCCAATTTTCTTTTTGTGGAGGTAAATGGCTGGTGGTGGCATAAATGTCCAAGAGGTTGGCAATACCGAACAGGCCTGCCAAACTCGGCAGCAGCAAACTGGCATCGGGCATCCCGACAGGTGAGCGAGCAGGGAGGGTGAACACACCCCAGCCGTACATGCCCGCCAAGAGGAAGAACGAGGTAGCCGTGATGAATCCAGCCAACCGAGAGTCGCGACCCAGTTTCCCACGGCTCAACTTTTGCAACCACTCTGGCCAATCCAACCGAGTGGTTTCGGTGGCCAAGAGCAGCAAGGAAATGGTGAGGAGAATGAACGGTAAGAAGGAGCGCAGGTTGTCGTACCACCCCAATTCCGGCCCGAATGCGATCCGTGCTACGATGATGAGAGGCAGCGAGAGGAACAACCCCAGTTGCGACCCTCGAGCCGACCATGCCACACCTCGAGCGGCGTTGCCTGACAACAACATGCGATGTCCCGGCAGCAATGACAGAGCAGTATCGCCATCGGGCGCGCCAATGAGGGCTGAAGGGATGTAATTCAGGAAGGTGTGCACGGTGCCCGTGGACACGATGATTGCAGCAACAGCCGACAAGGGAATGCCCAGCCCCAACAACGCTGGTGAAAGCGCCAGTAGAATCAAGGCGACGTTGTTGACGTGAAACCCAGGAATCAGTCCGGTCAACGAGCCCAACATGACCCCGAAGAACAAGGCCCCGAGGAGCCAAGACAAATCCAGAAAGTAGGCTTCAAGCATGGCGATCCCTCATCCGTTGGCGTTTTCGAGTTCGGTTCGGTCGTTGATGCCGTCGTCATCGCTGTCTTCAGCGCTGGGTGAGGTGCCGATCGCTTCTTCGAGGCCATCAGCCAGCCCATCACCGTCCATGTCGCTTACTGCGGCTTGATCCAGAACGAATTCCATGCTCAGCCCGTCAGCGCTTTCCATCTGACGCAAACGGCCTTGCCATGTCAGGGCATAATCCGCATGCAGTTCGTCAACCCCAACGGTCGACGAGGTGGGGTTCAGTCGAATGGTGTCGTTGGAACCCGGGCGAACAAGGTGCCATTGCCCGTCGATTTGGGCTGCGCGCCCGTTGAGTTTAGCCGCCTGGTCCCGAGCATAGCCCCATTGCGTCGCTCCGTCGTCCCAAAGCAGGGTTCTGGCTTCAGGTGGGTTGCCCAAGGTGTAATCGTTGACGATGAACCGGATTCGCATGTCTTCATCGTCCCAAGCCACGGTGACGTTGGCGACAATGGACTGCCCGGCTTCAAGCCACTGGGTTCGAGGTCCGGGGAAGGTGGTGGCCACGGTTGTCCATCCTGGTGTGTAGGCAGCAGCATCCACGACATACCCCTCTTCGTCCTCAACGCTCGGTTCTAGGGTGTATTTGACGAACGATGAGAGGGTGTAGGTTCGTTCTGGCTGGTCCAAGAGGGTTTGGGGGCTAGCAGAGAGAAGAGCCATCAGGCTTACCGGTGTTTCAGGATTGATCAAACTCGGTTCAGTTCCTTCGTTTGCATCAATGCACCAACCGTGATGGGTCGTCGACCACAACAGGCGCCCTTCCACTGCTTGGAGGGTCCCGTTCAACGAGGTGGCGTCGTTGGCTGCCCTGTCGATGTCGGTTGGTAAAACACAGATTTGCTCGGTTCCCGGTCCGCTCAACATCCACGGGTCATCGTCCGTTTCAAGGGTCCCTGCCATGGACACCCGTTGCCCGGATTGGTAGCTCCATGTTGCTTCTGCCGCCCAATCCAACTGGGTGGTGTCAACCTCGTGTTGACGGTCGATGAGGATGTCTGGCCCTTGTATGCTGAGGCTCCATCGGAGATCCCGCTGCTGGTAGGTCAAGATGCCTTGAACGGTGACTTTTGAGTGCGCCTCAATCCATGTACCCGTGCTTGAACGAATCAGCACGTGCATTTGGTGTTCGGAGTTTCCGTAATTGGGATGGTCACCAAGATAGGCGGATGTGAAGGTCGCATCAGGGCCAATGGATTTGCTGAGGTAGCCCTTGAGACGAACGACGGTGCCCTCATGGTCCTGAGGGTTGGCTGCGACATCGGCAATGGCCAACACGGGGGCATCCGGTATGTCGCTTGCAGACCATTCCATCGCCCCTGCTCCAAGAGATTGGATCCACACGCGACCGTCGTATTCAATCACGTCACCCGAAGCGGTGACCGTGGTGCCAATCGGCGGCATGTCGGCGGGTCTGAACCAGCGAACTTCAACCACCCCGGTTCCGTCATCGACGATGGCATCGAGACGGTCGTCACCGCTGCTGTAGGGGTCCTCAACCCAAGACACCAACGTTCCTTCGACCTTGACGACTTCGTTCTTGTACTCGAGGAGAGAACCAATTTCAATGACGTCCGGTTCCCGAACGTATGCGTAATAATTCAGGGTGGCCACGAGGAAAATTGACAGGGCAAACATCACCCACAATTGTTGACCACGGGACTCAGGGTCCTCGTTTGTGATGCGGTCCATGAATCCCTTGACCATGTCGGCCATAGGTTCTACTGCACCTCGGGGTGTTTATTCACTTCTGTTGAAAATTTTGACCGTTTTCACCAACAAGCGCTTAAACGAGGTGGGGTGAGCGTTTGAACATGAACGGTCGGGACCGGGTCATCCGGGACGAAATTCATCGGGACATTTTGGTCCCCGCTCGTCACGCTGCCATCATTGACACGCCCGAGTTTCAACGGCTTCGGTCCATTCAGCAACTTTCCACCTGTGAGTTCGTGTTCCCTGCCGCCACACACAATCGGTTCGCCCATTCCTTGGGAGCTTACCACCTGGCAGGTGAATTGTCAGCCCACTTAGCAGAAGTTCACCCGGGAAGCCTCTCGAACGAGGATATCGAACTGGTGCAACTCGCAGCCTTGTTGCACGACATTGGACATCCGCCGTATTCCCACCTGCTGGAAACTCCAGAGGTCTTTGCCTGTTTCGCCTCTCATGAAGAGTGGGGCCGCCGAATTCTCGAGGACGAATCAACATCGATCTCAAAGGTGCTTCTTGCCGTGCTGGGCCCGGTGCGACGGGATCGGCTGTTCGCATTGATGAGTGGCCGAGACGAGCACAACGGCCAACCCATTCACAAGTTCATGAAAGAAATTGTCAGCAGTCAACTCGATGTGGACCGCATGGATTACATGATTCGTGATCAAGCCAACACGGGTGCTCAAATTGGTGGGTTCGACAGTGCACGTGTGATTCGTGCCTTGCGAATCGGGTCTGACGGCCGCCTTGTTGTGAAGCGGTGGGGGCTGCCCGCCATTGAAGCGTACCTGGTGACGCGTTACCACATGTATCAGCAGGTGTACTTTCACAAGGTCAACATGCTCACTCAGGCCTACTTGGTGAACATGCTACGGCGGGCGCGTGACCTTGTCTTGGAAGGGAACTTGACCGTCTCAAACGAACTCAACGCCATGTTGACCAAACAGGACTTGACGCCTCTTGAATACACTCGGCTGACCGACGCTCACGTGAAGGTTGCCCTCCCCGTTTGGTCGGAGCATGAAGACCTCCTCTTGTCCAGCTGCGCCTCCCGCTTGATGTCGAGGAAAGATTTTCACAAATCTCTTCGGATTCCCAAACTCACCATTGAGATGAGCGAGGTTGTTCGCAGTCGACTCGAGCATGAACTCCAAGAAGCGGGATTCAACCCTGAAATTGATCTCATCACGGCCACGATCCACAAGCGCGGCTATTTGCCCTATGACGGAGGTATTTTGATTGAAGATGGCCGAGACGCTGCTGAGCACTCAGCCCTGATTCAATCCTTGGCCCAACCCCATGAATTGGCGCTCATGTTTGTCCCCGAACCCGTTCGGGACGAGATGGAGCAGAAAGTTCGTGAATGGGTGAAGCCATCGCAATCCTCTCTGGCTCAGTTTGATTGAACAACGTGGCAACTTATTTCATTGGGCGGTGGGAAGACGACTTGGGGCCTGTAGCTTAGTTGGTTAGAGCGCCCGGCTCATAACCGGGAGGTCAGGGGTTCAACTCCCTTCGGGCCCACCATGTCAACCACCGGTGATTGAAGCGGTGCGTCACGAACAAGAGACCCATAACCGTTATGAGGTGGGGCAGGTTGGACGGACTGTTAGGTGAATTCATGTCTGCATGGAAGCGAGTCGCTGTTTTGCTTGCAATCTACATGTGCTCGTTGGTGGCTGTTGCTGCACCGGCGTCTGCTCAAGTTTCTGGGGCCGCAGTCTCCATGACCTGCGCTCCTGGCCAAATTCAGGTTGAAGTCAAGCCGGGTGCGACCCTTACGGGGTACACCACGTGCACGGTTTCAAACCCTACGGCCTATGTCGAGAAGGTTGCTATCCAAGTGACCAGCGACGGTTTAGCGACCGCAGCTCCCGGTGACATGTACGTCGGCGCCGGTCAGGACGTTGACTTCCAAGTTGTCGTTCGAGCCAACCCCTACATGCAAATGCAATCCCGTCAACTGACCGTCTCAGCGTCCGTACAGGAACTCAACAACCTGCCACCCCCCAACACCGCTTCCTCCCAAGTCAATGCATTGATCAACATCATGCAGTTCAGCATTGTCCAAGTTGAAGCTGTTGAGCCCTTTGTTCAATTGATGCCCAAGACCGACAAGAACTTCCAGTTCAAGGTCTACAACTTCGGCAACCAAATCGACCGAATGAAAATCGGCGTGACTGAAAACTCCCGCGATTCCCTCGAAGAAGCAGGCTTCACCGTCAACCTCCCACAAAACGTGGTGACCATTGAACCCAACACCGCTCCTGAGACCGCTCGTGTGATGGTGCGTACACCCAAGAACCAGGGTTGGTCCGATGCCTACCACGTGATGGAATTCTATGCTGAATCCGAGTTCGCCTGTCAAAACGGTGGATGCAACCGTGAATCGCAGATGATCACCGTTTATGTGCGTGGAGTTTACCTTCCCGGCTTTGAAGTGGTGCCTGCCATCTCGATGATCGCCCTTGCTGGTGCTGTTGCCGGCCGTCGCCTTATCAACCAAGACGAGGATGCGGAAGACGCATGGCGCGACTCTGCTCCCGGTCTGTGACGGGCAGTCAATACGCCCCTGTTTCCTCGCACATCTGGGGAAGAGTTTGAAAACACCCAACGGTGAGTGTTGCTCACCGGGTGCCGAACATGAGTGGACTACTTGACAAAGCAAGCGCCGCAAAAAAAGCGGAATCCTCAGATGCTGAAGAGAAAAAGCCGAAAGGAATCGAAGGCAAAGCCATCGAAATGAAAGCCGATGGAAAGATTCGGTCCATCTCGAGTGGCCCAGCGTCAGAGAATGCGATGAAAATCAGTCTTGCGGGCTGGGTCATCATTCTCGTGGGAGCCATTCTCTCTCTGCAGGGAGGTTCCTGGGGGGTCATCGTCGTCAGCATTGTGCTGGTCATCGGAATCGGTGCCATCGTTTACGCCGATCGGATGCGAGGCTCTCTTAGCACACCCAAGCTCGCCGCTTCGGTTATCGTGGCCATGTTGGTTGCTGTTGGACCTATCTTCATGTTCCACTTTTTCCCATCCAATGCAAACATAGCCATCACAGATATCTCGATTGATGAAGAAAACGACGAATTGGATTTTGCCATCCGAGGTAGTTTCAATTCAGTGGACTTGGAGATTTCTTCGGGCGACGAGGTTCTCTGGGAAGGCTCAGAAGAGCTCAGCAACAACATCAAGCGGGTGGGTGTTCCCATCCAGGACTTTTTTGATGGAAACGCCGAACGGTTTGATGGCAACGTGATTAAGACATACACCATCACGGCGACCTCTTCCAACGGCAACACTGTTGAGATGGACATCAATTCGAAGTTACTGACTCGGCAAGCGTTCAACGGAGGTGTACAGTTCACACCCTACGTGTCATTCAGC
>QXXW01000042.1:14686-28124 GCA_009887255.1 Candidatus Poseidoniales archaeon
CGCCACCACTCCATACGCTGCCGTAACGCTGGTTCCAACCAACGCCTCCATGGCCATCGGGGACATCGAACTTAACGAGGACAGCAACGAACTTTCGTTCAAGGTTCGTGGGACGATGTCATCTGTGGATGTTTCCATCGAAGCAGATGGTGTAGAGGTCTGGACGGGCTCAGGAGACGTTAACAACGACATGAAGAAATTCAAAGTGAGCCTCTCTGATATTTTTTCAGGGAACAGTGAAGATCATGCTGGAAACGTCGTTGTAGATTATGTCATCAAGGGAGAATCTTCAACGGGGAATTCCGATGAACGAGAAATTCCATCACGGTTCACCACCCGTGAGGCTCAAAATGCCGGGGTGAGAATCGCAGAACTGCACGACAGCAACGATGCGGATGATTATGTTGGTATCACCATTGAGGTGCTTGTCGGTCTGCTTGGCCCATCTGAGTCTGCTGAGAACGGAGGTGGATTTTCCGCCGTTGGATTGAGGCCCATGGAGGCTGATTACACCGTTAACGTTCGTGTGTCAGGTGGAGAATCATGGAGTGAGAATGCCATTTCAGTTGACGGTGATATGGCTACATGGACCTCCAAACCCGGACAGGTGGCAAGCGCTTCAACGGCAGGTTGGTTTGGACTCACCGGCTCAGGAACCGATAACAGCGGGGTGTTTTACCTTGACAAATCAGAATTTTACGATACTGATGGGTGTTACACGTTCACTGTGGACATCGTGAACAACCTTGGCGCACAGGAGACCTTCACTTCCGAGTTCAGTTGGAACATTGATTTGAGTTCTGGAGATCAGCAAAGCAACGACCCCGTACAGAAGGGTGAGGGCGTCGGTCAAACTTGCTGACTGGGCTGAGGTCCAGGCATCATCAACGAGGGATCCAGCTTCGTTTTGATTTTTCTGTGCGGTAAAGCAGAACGAATTGATGTTCCAGGCTTGTTGCTAGTGTTTGGTCAGCAACATGCAGAGGTCGTTGTCGGACCATCCGAACTGTTCGTCGATTCATCGCAACAGTCGGGCGAGCAAGTGTTCAATTTCCAACGGTCTTCGTCCATGCAGATGCACCAGCATTGGCATTTCCTGCCGACAGGGTCCCGTTCATTGCCACCATCAGCTCGAACATAGAGCCGTTTCATTCCTTCGTTGCATTAGCGCGTGTTCGTTTTCTTCTCGCCATGTTCCGGATGTTGTCGTCAATTAAAATTCAAGGATTGACGACATAAATTCCATGATTGATTCAATTGCAGTCACCGAGAATGCATTGCATCCTGAATTTCCAGTATCCATTGGCATGAGGCGATGAACACGTGTCCATTGACATGAGGTCACGAACAAGCGGCTTTACCGGTGATGCCACGACCAATGCTCGCATCAACATGGACATCATTCGTCGGATGCAGGTTCGTCGCCGTCCTCTTCGCCTTCATCCGTAGCTTCGTCATTCTCTTCGGTCACGTCCTCGTGCTCAACGTCCAAGCTCGCTGGGTCATCGTAGGATTTTGATTGATGTTCGGGTTTTCTCGCCTGAGCAACGCCCAGGGCGATGACCACAAAGGTGAGCACGACCGTGGCGTAAATGATCAGTGGTGCGTCTTCATTCTCCTCGGCGTATTCCCAAGTCACAGAAGCCATTGAGGTGCCTTCGGCGTTATGGACGTCTGCGGAAATGGCGTCCAAAGCGGTGGGCAAGAACGGTCGACACGAGAGTTCCACGTCACCGGCCGAGTACCCATACCATGTGACCGGAACAACTTCTGAGTCTCCTGCTCCAATCGACACCGTAATGGTTGAAGGGGCCGTATCTGCGTCGTTTCCATCGACATAGCAGCGGAAATTTGCGGTTGCATCGGCGGTGCCACTGTTCTCCACGGTCATCATAAAACCGATGCTCTTGTTGACCGTGGCCGTCGTGGCCTCAGGTGCCAATTCCACCACATTCACGTACGGCAATTGGAGATTAATGGATCCATGAGCGGTTCTTGGGGCGGGTACGGTGGTGCTAAAAACGCCCCAGTTGCTGGTGATGGAGAGCGTTATTGTTGCGTTCTCAGTGTGTTCAACTCCGTTACCGTCCATCCACTGAACGATACGCTTGTGTTCGTTGGTGGGTTGGTTGCTTACGAGGACCACGTTTCCAACGTTGTCGGTCAAGTCGTTCCAATTGCTGCTAGACCATCCAAGGCCGGTGATGTCCAAAGATCCTCCGGGAATGTTGGTGTGAATCACCCGCTCGGACAGAAGTCGGACCCATGCATCGGTGGTTCCACCAGTGCCCACGGTGTTGGTGTAGACAATGGTGGCTTCATCATGGAGGACAATGTCCTCATCGGTTCGCGAGCCAGCGATCATCGAATCCACCACTTCAATTGACGTTGAGTTGCTTACCATCACCGGAGCGCTGCCTGTTAGCGTGGCGTTGTTGAAACGGCAGTCGTTCTCACATGAAATGTTGGCACCTTGTAGTACGCTGTTCACTGCATTCAATTGCCCGTTGACCACAACATCGTAACCGGAATCGAACCAGTACAGCGGTGCGTTTTCCGAGACCAGGTCTGTTGCTTGAACACGAACCGTGGTGCCACCACTGTGGATGGCTTGAACCCACTCGAGGTAGGTTGGTGTGAAATAATACGAAGTGAAAGTGAATGTCAAGGTCTCACCCTCAAGAGGTGTGTTGAACTGAACATTGCTCTCACCAGCAGCGCTCACGGTGGTGTTGCCAAGGGTCACATTGAACAACGTGTTAGCAGGGATGGTGTGATCGAATTGCAACTGAACCACGCCAGTTTCCGAAAGATTACCGAAGTTGACTGAAACCGTTGTTGTTGGCAGGCTGTTGACCATTCGCCCAGCATCGAGGTCCTCACTGGCAAGTGAGCCAGATCGAAGGTCAAGCGTGCCCCCTTCGGCGACCGTTATGCTTGAACCATCGGTCATGGTGATGTTGGCCGAGACCGTCAAGGTAGCGCCTGATTCAACGACCACATGGCCGTTCATGGACCCGTCTTCCGTCCATGCCGTGTCTTCGGTGAGGGCGACATCTTCACCTGCGGTGGGTGGTTGCGCCAGTGTCGCTGTGGCGGTTGACAACAGCATGATCGTCAGAAAAAGAGCATGGAGGCGGGTTCGCATGGTAACCGCACGGCCCTCAAGCCTTTGGGTTCTTCCCCGAACCGTCCATCGTTCCATCGCGAAGTCCTTATGCCTCGCAAGCTTGACCGAAGGTCATGGACAAAACCAACGTTCTCGTGGTGGGCAGTGGAGGACGCGAACATGCTCTTTGTTTGGCCCTCCATGCCTCGCCAATGGTGGGCACCATTCACTGCGTTCCGGGCAATGCAGGCACAGCTCTGATCGCTGTCAACCACGAACACATTCCAGTATCCAATCAGGCTTTGTTGCAACTTGCCGAAACAAAACAAATTGGACTGATGGTTGTTGGCCCCGAAGCACCGCTGTGCAATGGATTGGCTGATGCCTGTAAGGCAGCAGAATTGGCATGTTTTGGCCCCGTGGCTGCCCTGGCTCATCTTGAGGGTTCCAAGTTGCACGCAAAGGAAACCATGGCAAAGGCCGGGGTGCCTACCGCGCCGTTCTTGAAACTGGATGCCGACTCGGATATTGAAGCCGCTTTGAATTCATTTTCTGGCCAACCATGGGTCGTGAAGCGGGATGTTTTGGCCGGTGGAAAAGGTGTGGTGGTGACGGCCGATCGTTCTGAAGCAAAAGGGTTCATCGAGGCCTCCATCAAGTCCGATGGATTTGTTCTTCTCGAGGCGTTTTTGCCGGGGGAAGAGGCCAGCATGCTCGTCATCATGGACGGGAACACCTTCCTTCCGCTTCCTGCGAGTCAGGATCACAAACGGGTGCACAACGGCGACAAGGGTCCAAACACAGGCGGAATGGGCGCATACTGCCCTGCGCCAGTGGTCAACGAAAACGTGCATGCTCGGATCATCGAACGAATCGTCAAGCCCATGCACGAGCATTTGGCCTCCGAACCTGTTCCGTATCGGGGTGTGTTGTTCATTGGCCTCATGATCGATGAGAAAGGCGACCCGTACGTGGTGGAATTCAACGTGAGGTTCGGTGACCCCGAGTGCCAAGTGACCTTGCCATTGATCGCTAGTGATGTTTTTTCTCTCCTCAACGGTGCTGCGACCAACACCTTGAACCAGGCCGAATTGGTCATCGAGGATGCGTTTGCTCTCACCGTGGTTTTGGCTTCGGAAGGTTACCCAAACGCCCCTGTCAAAGGACGGTCAATTGAGGGATTAAACGCTGCGCTCAGGAGGGGTTCATACCGCTCAACTTGGGTCAACTTGGCCGGTACGGCTGAGCTTGCTGGTGGGTACACTGCAACCGGTGGTCGCGTCCTCTCGTGCACCGCCATGGCAGAAGACGTTCACCTGGCCCGAAGCAAAGCCTACGAACTGCTTGAATCGTTGTCTCTTGAGGGTGGCCATTATCGAACGGACATCGCTCACCGAGCCATAAAGCGCAAATTTGCTGATGGCTCAGGGCAAATGAGGGACTGAGCGGTTGTTTCAACTGCCTTGTACCCCGTCACTTTCAAAAGGGGAGTTCAAGTGGGCAAAACACTTCAGCCTTGAGGCTGGACCTTGTAAGAGGGAAACACAATGAACGAAGAAGTTGAAACGAAGGCCTCCGCCTCGCAACAAGCCTTGGGGTGGATTCTCGCCCCATTGTCCGTGTTGCTTGCATTGGCCGCTACGATGATTGCAGGTCTTGACTTTGACCTGACGCAGAACAACATGATGCCCGTGATCGTCACCGGCGTCGCAGGGGTCTTGTCCTACATGCCCCGCTTGATCCGAACCAACCGTCCCGACTTCTCACCGTCCCTTGTTTCCCTCGGTGTGCTCGTCGTTGCGTTCGTTGGAGCGGAACTTCTCTACATCCTTGTTGGCGTGGATGCGGTGGTGTCTGCCCTTTTCGCTGCCGTGGTGCTGTTTGGCTCGTTGTTGAGTCTCAGCGGCCGGCATGAGTGGCAAACGATGGTCGTCTTCTCGGGTGTTGGCTTTTGGATTGCCCTTTCAGCCGCAGGGGATGCCCTTGCATTCCTGCCCTCGACCTACACCATGCCCAACGGCCAAGAGGTTTCGACGCTCAACCTTGAGCGTCAGGCAGCCGCCTATGTGTTCTTTGCATGGTGGACAGCCAGCACCATCGCCGGATTGCTTGCTGGCATCTTGGCACGCGGCGTCATCAACCCCGCAGGTGAGGATGGATGGTTCGCTCTCCTCGGCAACGAGGACGGCTTCAACCGCTCAGCCGCTCCTTTGTTGGTGGCTCTTGGCGTTTGGGTGTTCACCTTTGGAGGTTCCCTGTGGCACTTTTACAGCGTCGACACCATGGACCAACTTGGTCTCACCAACATCGATGGTTACCACGGCTATGTTGGGTACTGGTCGGCGTTCTTGACCGGTGTGGTCGCTCTTCTTGTGGCTGCCATGGTCGCAGAACGTTGGTTTACTCGGTCCATGTTTATTGGTTCCATGTGGGTCCTCTACCAGGTGTCCTCTTGGTTTGAGCGTGGCATTTGGTACAACGATAACTTGGACACGTCCCTCGCACCCTGGCTTTGGTTTGCCTTCACGTTCTTCATCACCGTCGGCATTTACTACATTGGCAACCACGAGCGATACGGCGGGTGGGCCAACCGAGGCGAACATGAGCCCTCCAATGCCCGATTGTTCCTCCGAAACCACGGCGCCGGCATGATGATTGCTGCCGCGTTCCTGTTTGGACTGGCCGTTCGAATTCAATGGTATGTTGTCCCCTCCATGAACGCCTTTGGCACCGGAGCATGGGACATGACCGGAGGCTCAGACCCTTGGTACATGAAGCGGGTTGTGGACTACATTCTCGCGAACAATGCCCATTTGGTGTACGATGCTGACCGATTCTACCCCATTGGTGGCATCAACCCTCGTCCGCCTCTCTTCACCTGGTCCATCGCCGTTGGCGCCATGCTGTTGGAGCCGTTCTTGGGTGCCGATGCCGTGTGGTACAGCATCCTTGGCTTGCCTGCGGTTTACGGGGCCTTGACGGTTTTCCCCATCGCTGCCATGGCACGCGACCAATTTGGAAAGGGAGCTGCCGTGTTCGCCGCTTGGCTCATCGCCTTCATGCCCGCTCACGTCACCCACTCCACATGGGGTTTGGCTGATCACGACTCCTTTGTGATGCTCTTCATATCGCTCGGATTCATGTTCTGGTTGCGGTCTGTACGCTATGCAGGAACCACTCGCATCAGCCGGACCACCTCTCCGCACCCCGCTTCGTTCATGGCCGCTTACCGAGATGTGGCACAACACCGCCAGGCCGCCTTGGCCTACGCCGTGATGGCTGGTGTTTCCTTCGGTATCGCTGCATTGGGCTGGAAAGGGTTCGTAGTCGGACCAGCCATCCTCTTCTTGGCTTACGCTCTGCAGGTGGCCCTCAACATGTTCCGCCGTCGCGATTCCACATCGCTTAGCGTGATGTTCCTCACCATGCTAGCCGTGATCTTCTTGATGGGCCTTCCTTTCTACGGCCACCCTCAACTGGACCTGATCTTTGACTCAACGGGCCTTCAGCCGTTCCTCTTCATCTCCGCGTTCACGGTGGCCATTGCCTACGTGACCACCGGATTCCGAGACAAGCCGTGGTTGCTGGTCTTGGGGACACTCGGTGTTGTGGCCTTGGTGTTCTTCACCGCTCTATTCCTCCTCCAGTTCCTGAACATCTGGTACGGGTGGGACGTGCTGTTCTCCGGTAGCGGCTACTTTGCCAAGAACAAAATCTTCGGAACGATTGCGGAAGCGAATGCCCCACAACGTGCTCAACTCTTTGCCTCCTTTGGGCCCATCACGTTCCTGCTGGCTCTCATCGTGGGTGGCAGCATGCTCTGGCGAGGCCTCCGAAGTCGCAACTCGACCGCCCTTGTGTTCGGTGTCTGGGTTTTCGCAGCCACATTCATGTCCTGGAACGCAGCTCGTTTCATGTTCAACGCAACACCCATCATGTCCGTGTTGGGTGCAGCCGGAATCATGTCGTTCTGGCGTTGGGCCGACTGGCCCGGTGTGGTTCGTTCATGGAAGAAAATGGGGATTCGAACCCCTGCAGACCGTATTTCCGGTGCTCGAAAAGCCGTGTGGCGAACCCCGCAATTTTCTGCGGTGTTCCTCGTGATGATCATGCTGTTCGGCCAACAAGCCACTTACGGGCTCGATTCCGCTATTCCTGGAACCTCCGCTCAAGAAGGAGAAATCGACGAACAAATTTACAACATCGTGCCTGATATCCTCCGTTACAACGCTCTTGGATTCTCAATCTTGGACAGCAGCCCATACGAAAGTCGCAACTATTTGGGAAGCTTTGGTTCATCGTTCAACGACAACGGTTGGAACACGGCCTACGAATGGCTTGCCCAACAAGACCTCGATGAATCGTATTCTGAGCGTCCGGCGTTTGTTTCCTGGTGGGACTACGGGTTCCAAGCATTGAACACCGGCCAACATCCTTCGGTTTCTGACAACTTCCAATCCGGTATTCCAGCCACTGGGAACATGCTGATGGCTCGCTCTCAAGAAGATTTGACGGCCATGTGGATTTGGCAACTTTCGGAGGCTGACCGCACATACGCTTCCCCGGACTGTGAGGTAAATTGTTTCACAGAAGGGTTCGAGCGTGTGATGCAAAATCACCTTACTGAAGACCAATTCGCAGACTTCTTCATCATCCAAACCGCTTCAGCGCCCTCCATGCTTGATTTCGTGGTGGACCACTCTTTCCAGGTTCAGAAAACGAACCGAGACGTCGTGATGGCAGAAGGTCACCCAGATGTAGCCGGTGTGTTTGATGACTCGCAAACCGTCTACCGAATTTACCGTGACGGCGCTCAACTGGACTGTACAGCGGATCTCTCGACCACATGTTTGGGGTCCGATTTCACATCGGAGATCGATGCTAACGCCTCGTTCCAGAACAACATCCGAACGGGTGCCGATACCGTTACCGAAGCCAGTTACACAATTTTTGGCGATTACTGGTACACCGCTGACCTTCTCGAGGAATACGATTCTGCTTCCACATCCATTCACCGGACCAACGCCCGTATCGCCATGACAACTCAACTGTTGAGCAAGGCGTTTGAAGCCAATACCGAGGCGACCATTCACGACCTCTATTATGACCTCATTGAGCTTGACCAGTACAACGTACAGGACTTCAACGGTATGCCCGGTGAAACCGTTGAGCGAAACCACGAGATACGATACCTCGCCATTGACGACAGACTCTACCCTCGTGCCGGCCGATACACGGCTGATGCTAATTACAACCGGGGACAGCCCATGGGTATCTTCGGCGCACCGACCATCCTCTCCGGTCAAGACGTGGGCACCTACATGGACGAAGTCTACGAAACCGTTCGTGGTGATTTCCAAGACGAAATGACCCGAGAAGAAGTTGACGAAGCCATGCAACAAGACATTCTGAACCAACAAGCAGGTGTTGACATTGACCCTCTGTTCATTGAGGATGTTCGTGTTGATCACAACCCTGCCTTCTTCGACACCATGACGGCACGAACCTACGTTGGTTATGGCGCTTCAACGCTCGGCCTCTCAACCGGTGCTTCAAACCCTCAACCGGCTCAACACTTCGGTCAATCCGGCACGCCAGGCAGCATCCTGCAGCAGGCGTTGCCGCTCCCAGGCGCCATGATGAATCATTTTGTCATCTCGAACTGGTACAGTGAAGATGCGACCCTAGGGATCCCACAAACCAACACGCTGGTTAAGATCCTGAAGTACTACCCCGGTGCAGAAATGAACGGCCAAGTAACCATGGCCGACAACGGTGAGGGCTTGTCCAACGTGCGTCTGCTCATTGAGCGCGACGCCTTCTCTGGAGAAGGTGAGACCGATCTTGACGAAGACACCTATTGGATTCCCATTGGGTTCACCGACACCGATGAAAACGGTTTCTACAGTTACACCGTTCCCGCAGGTCGAATTCGCGTGACCGCCTATGCAGGCGACTACAGCCCAACCGCAGCCCAAGACCAAATTCGTGACGGCTCCTTTGCCGAACGAATTGGGGACATCCTTGAGCCGACCAACGACAACCGTGAGATCAACCAGATCACCGCCATCCTCGGCCAAGTAGCCAACATGACGTGGTTGGGTGAATCCCAGATGAACGTCACCGGCGACGAAGCTGACCGAATCTCTGACCTCACTGAAGACCTTGACGTCGTCATTGACAGCAGTGGTGTCTCCGGTACGGTCTCTTGGAGCGGTGATGAGGCCTTCAACGGCGATCCAATTGCCGAGACAACCTTCATCCTGCGCAACATTTGGTCGATGACGGACAACTACACCGTGACGACCACCAGCGGTTCGTTCACTTCAGATGAAAGCAGAATCCTGCAAGGGTCCGGGGAAGCCACGTTCACAGAAAACGGTACGTTTGAGAGCGAAGGAATCGCTGTGGCCCAGAACTTTATTGGCACCTACACCAGAACCATCGGCGCCGACCGAGCCTTCTTCGCAAACGGTACGTGGACGGGTTACGGAACCATTGAGGCTTCTTGGATAGAAGGCACCCCTGTGGACTGCGATGCTGACAACGCCTCTGAACCCGTGATGCCTGCCAACGAAACGGCTTGTGTCATCAGCACAGCCGGCGATCTCTCCATCTACAAAATCGAAGGCACCGTCAACGCCTCTGGCACCTACACTTCGGAAAGCACAACCACCTTGGTTCGTACCTACGGTGATGTTGATGCAGGAACGGGTGAAACGATTGAAGGCGCAGGTTCCTTTGCCGGAACGGGAACCTTCAACGGTACAGGCCTCTTCATCGGCACAGGTTCGTTCTCAGGGCCGATGGTTGAGCCAGGTTCATTTTACAAAACCGGTCTCTTGCCTGGAACCTACAACATGATTGCTCAACTGGACAATGGAAAAGAAGTGCTCTTGCCCGACCCCGTCGAAGTTGGCGTCGTTCCATCCTATGATTTGGCCATGACGATGCCCGGTGCTATCTTTGCTGACACGTTGATGACTCTTGGAGGCGACGTTCTGGCCAACACCACCATTGAACTCGTTGACACCGCTCTTGGAGAGGACTTTGCAGTTGATATTCTCACCGATGAAAACGGAACGTTCAGCCACGGGCCAGTGGCCAAGGGCGATTACTTCTACCGTGTCGATGTCGACAACGACGGGTGGTACGATGTTAACGAGACAGCCATCGTCATCGATGACACGTCCAACATCACCCTCGCCGGCGCAGTCCCACCAACCGTTGATGTGACGCTTCAACTCGTTTCACCCGTTGACCCCTTGACACAAGAGCCGTTGTTCAATGTGTCTGGGCGAACCATCACGTTCGACAACACCCTCGGTGTTCTCGCACCGGTGAACGCTACGTCAGATGAAAACGGTTCTGTTTACGTTGAAGTCTTCTTTGGCGTATGGGACATCATGGACGAAGAAAACCCTGAATACGTTCTGTTCGATCAAATCGATGTTGAAGTCGGTGTTGAAGATGTTGAACTCAACGTGACCTACGCACAAGCTGCTTACATCAACGGAAGCATGCGTTTCTACCCGGGCACTGCCGAGGAGTATGCAACATGGACAGAAACACCCGACGAAAACAAGATTCAGACCACAGAAGAAGCTTCTGGTTTGCTCGTGTCTCTGAGAACCGGTGTGCTTGAGTTTGAGGCCACCACCAACATCACCGGTGACTTCTCAATTCGAGTTCCCTCCGGCTTTGATTACGACATGACAACACTAAGTGCCACTGCATTGCGCGGGTACGGGTCCCTCGTGACGGTTCCAACAGGCAGCAACATGGATCTTGGCACGGTGTATCTTGAGCCTCTTTCCCCGGTCGAAGGCGTCATCTATCTCTACGACAACGCAACCGTATGGGACAACACGCTACCTCGTTGGGTTGCCCCCGTAATTGTGGCGACTGGCGACGGTTACGAATGGCGAACTGAAGCCAACGAGGACGGTGTATTCACCTTCTTGTTGCCGGACGGTGAGTGGACGCTAAGTGCCCTTGAAGACGACTTGAACATCGAACCAGTTGAGGACATTTCAGTTAACTTGTCGGCAACCACAAGTCTGTCGCAAATGGAATTGGTCGCCATGCCAGAAGGTGTTGAAGTCACACTGAACATGTTCCTGAATTCGGCAGAGGATCAATCCTTCGAAAACGGCACCAAGGTCTCACCGGACTTTATTCTACGTCCACAGGCCGCAAACCGAGAGGACTTGCACTTTGACGCCGGCAACTTCACGTCCGATGGAAACGTTACGGTGACGTTGACACCAGGTACCTACAACCTTGTGTTCAACAGAACAACGGCCAGCGCTGAGAACGCCACTGATTACGACTTGGTCGGAGAAATTGCCTTTGACCAAATTTACATTGCTCTTGATGGTCCAGAGGAACCTCTTCCGGTCCCTCTCCGACACACGTACCGTGTGAACGGTACGTTGACCAACACGACTGGAGATGGTATCGCCAACCAATTCCTTCTGTACAACGAGGCCGATGAGCAGTGGTTCAACGTAGAATCGGACACCAACGGTTCGTTTTCCTCGTATGTCCCAGCAGGCGATTGGGTCGTGATTGTCGCTCCGTTCTTGAACGAAAATACGACGGAAACCCTCCGTGTACCACTTTCCGTTACAGCCGACAAATCAACTCGTACCAACCTCACGTACCAAACGGTAGCAGCGGTCGATGTCTCCGTCCAACTTCTGGAGGACTTGACAGAAAACGAACTGCCCGACAAGAGCATCACGGCTGTAAGCCACGATGGTTACGGTAACATCACGCTTGAGCGAACGAATTCAGACGGCAACACCACGGAAATGATGATGCCTGGTGACTGGAGTTTCTACCTCAACTCAACCATTGGACGGACCATGTGGAGCCTTGACACAAGCGCTACCCCAACCACTGTGAACAACAACGGCAACGGCACGTTCGACGCCGGTGTGCTTCATGCCTCACTCGAGGTTGAAATCGGCGGCAAGGTCTATTGGGACCTCAATGACGACGACACACCAGATGCAACCGAAGGAATTCCGGAATTTAACGTCACTGTGACGGGCAACACCACCACGGTTAACGAAACGGTAATGACCGACGCTGACGGTGTTTGGCGCCTCTTCGTCCCCATTCGCGATGATTACAACGTGACCGTCATGAAAGAAGGATTTGAAACCGTCTACTACAGCGAAGAAAATGCCTCCGCTTATGTTGTTCTGGACAGCCCAGATTCCCGTGACATTGAAGTCAGTGCTGGATCGGTTGACGTGACTGGAACGGTCACCGACTCTGTGGACGCTAATCGCCTCATTGATGCGAGCATCACGCTCTATCCAGTGGCAGGTGTGGAACGAGACGCTGTTGTGGTGATCGGTACAATGAACGGTTCTACCCTTGAATGGAACGCTTTGATCCAACCCGGTGAATGGGTGGTCATGGTGGCCGAAGCCAACCCCGGTTTCAATGGGGGCGGCGTCGCCTACGGATTGCTCGACGCTACCGTTGCCAACGGTGGCAACATCAGTTTGGTGATGGCTCTTGGTGGCTACGTGAGTCTCGATACCCTTTGGCTTGATGTCAACCAAGGCGAACACCATGCCGGTTCATCCGACGCTGGTTACGATTTGATTGACGAGCCTGTAGAAATTGAAGTGACGTACGATGAAATGTCATGGATGGTGACGGTCCCAACCAACGGAACGTTGGACCAATTGTTCCCTGAAGGAGCGGTGGCGTACGATTCAGAATTCATCACCACCCAACATTCCACGAACTTATCCATGGAATACTACGGTGGTCAGAACGTGAACGTCCTGTCGGACACGACCATTTCATCGGTGCTTCAATACAACCGACGTGTCAATTCAGACTTGGTGGTTGACCTCGATGCTGATTCTGTAGCACCCAACGCAATGCTGGTTAACCAGGAAGATCGACATCTGATGGCCATTGTATCGACTTCCAACGCTTCAATCTACAACAACATCACCGTTGACGTCACCGTTACTTACAACGGAACTGAAACCATGGACATCTTCGATGTTACCGGACAAATGGGTCTTGCACAAGATTCAGAACTTTGGTCGGTTCAAGTGTGGAACGAGAGCAGCGAAGAATACGAAGATTCGATCGAGATTGCTCTTGGAGTCGGTGATGACGACACCTCTGCGGTGTTGTCCAAGACGGTTACTTTGCAGATTTCCCTCCCAGACGTTGAGGATGCATGGCACCTTGAAGACGCTCATCGAGTGACGCTACGGATGGAAACCGAACTCGGAGAGGCCACGACCCTCTCGTTGAAGCTCGAAGTCCCACAGACGTTCGGACTCGAAG
>QXXW01000043.1:0-16425 GCA_009887255.1 Candidatus Poseidoniales archaeon
TGGATCGATGGCGTTCAGCCCGCGCAAGCGAGCGAACCGCCCCTTCGGTCATGTCAAGTCGTGGCCCACAACCGATGCGAGCGAAGTCCGAGTGCAGGGTTTCGCCGGCTGGAAAGCCGGCATGACCCACATCCTGGCTCGTGATATGAACCCACGAAGCACCTCTGCAGGTCAAGAAACCCGCATACCGGTGACCGTGGTTGAATGCCCAAAGATGCGCATCCTCGGCGTTCGTGGCTACGAAATGACACCCTACGGTAAGCAAGCCAAGGGCGAAGTCTGGGCCGACGCCGAAAAAATCGCTGAAGCCTTTTCCGAACTGTTCAAGCGACTCCCTGCTCGAAAAGAACACGACGCTGAAAAGCACATGACTCACCTCAAGCAATCCGATCTTTGTGAAGTACGTCTGATCGTGGCCACTCAGCCCAACAACCTCTCCAGCGTACCCACCAAAATCCCAGATGTGATGGAAATGGGCCTCACCGGTGGTACCGCAGATGACCAGTTGGACTGGGCATCCGAGCGATTGGGTGAAGAATACGGTTTCACCGACGCCTTCGAGGAAGGCGCCCTGACCGATATCATCGCAGTCACCAAAGGCTACGGCTGGCAAGGTGTCATCAAGCGATTTGGCGGTAAGCTGCAATCTCACAAGAACTCCAAGAAGCGACGACAGCACGGAAACATGGGTGCTTTTGGTGACGGATACGTCCGAAAGACCATCCGTCAAGGTGGCCAAACCGGCTACCATCAGCGCACAGAATACAACAAGCGTGTTCTCCGCGTGGCCAATCCTGACGACCACGCAATCACTCCCGCCGGTGGATTCCTCCACTACGGGGAAGTCAAATCAGAATACATTTTGGTCAAAGGCAGTGTGCCAGGGCCCGCAAAGCGACTCATTCGATTCCGAGACGCTACTCGCGGCAGTGACCGTACGCTCCACGATTACGAAATCACGTACGTGAGCACAGCATCAAAGCAGGGGGCCTGAAGATGAAGATCGCAGTGAAGGACATCGTCAACACCGTCACCCAAACCGAAATGGACGCTGGCAAACTGTCAGCCCAATTCGATGTGGAAGTCTCAGAAGGCTCAAAAGTGACCCTCCCGGCCGTCTTCGAAGGCGAAGCCCGAGAGGATTTGGTCAAATTGGCCGTCGCCTCCAGTCGAGCCAACCGCCGCCAGGCCTACGGTTCGCGAGCCCATGTTGGGAAGCGCCGACCAATGGCCGGTATGAAGCACTCCGTTGAATGGTGGGGGAAGGGCCGTGGTGTATCACGTATCATGCGCCGAACCGGCTCCCGTCGCGGTGCTCAAAACCCCCACACGTTGGGCGGTCGTCGAGCACACGGACCCAAAGTGGAAAAGGACTGGTCGAGGAAACTCAACGCCAAGCAACGCCATGCTGCTCGAAACGCCGCACTCGCCGCAACCGTCTCCATGGAAACGGTCGCTGCCCGTGGCCACCAATTCGATGACAGCGTGAAGCACCTGCCCATCGTTCTTGGCTCGTACACCGAGATCGTTGATGGCAAATCCGTTGAATACGATATTGAAACCTTCAACCACGGCTCCGCCACCCGCAAAGCCGCTGCTATCTTCACTGAACTCGGGCTCGGTCCTGACTTGGACCGTGCTCGCAACGGTCGAAAAATTCGTGCCGGCAAAGCAACCATGCGAGGTCGCGTCCACAAGACGCCCAAGTCCATGTTGCTGGTCGTCAAGGAAAAGGCTGGACTGGCCAAGGCCGTTCGCAACCTGCCCGGCGTGGACGTCGTGGCAGCCAAAGACTTGTGCGCTGAAGATTTGGCGCCTGGCGGTGCCCTCGGTCGTTTGACCGTCTTCACCGCTTCGGCATTGGAGGCCATGAACTGAGGTGAGATCATGAACGCATACGACATCATCATTCAACCCTGGCTCACAGAGAAATCCATGGAAGCTCGTACCAACGAGCAGCGGTTGGAGTTCTTGGTTCGCCGCTCGGCCACCAAGGCCCAAATCGCACGGGCCATTGAGACGATCTTCGAAGTCGAGGTCGCTAAGGTCAACGTACGAAATTCCAAACACGGTAAGCATGCTTCGGTGAAGCTTGCCGAAGGTTACGACGCTGAGGACGCTGCCATGCGTCTAGGAGCATTCTGAGGTGAAGAACAATGGGTAAGAGAATTCGTGCACAACGCAAAGGTTCCTCTCCACGCTATCGCGTGGCGAGCCATCGGTTCCCCGGAAAGAACAGAATGCCCCGCGACAAGGATGTTGTCTGTGAAGTGACCGAGCTGATTCATAGCCCGGTTCACAGCGCACCATTGGCTCGCATCAAGACGCCTGATGGCGACACCACTCTCGTGGCAGCCACTGAAGGCATCGCCGTGGGCAGCCAAGTCGCCATTGGCGACAACGTGGCCCTACGCCCTGGAAACATCACCGAGATCGGCAACATTCCCGAAGGGACGGCCGTCAACAACCTTGAACTCCGTCCTGGCGACGGTGGTAAGGTGGCTCGATCAGCAGGAAACTCCTGCCTCATCGAATCCCGTATCGGCGACATCGTTCGTGTCCGCATGCCTTCAGGTTCGCTCAAGGAACTGCCCGTGCATTGCCGGGCGACCATCGGCGTTCTCGCAGGCCATGGTCGCGACGAAATGCCCCTTCGTACCGCTGGCGCCGCTTACTACAAGGCCAAGGCCCGAGGGAAACTCTACCCGCATGTTTCTGGTGTTGCCATGAACCCTGTTGATCACCCGCACGGCGGTGGAAACCACCAAGCCGTTCACGGTCCAAACTCCGTCGCTCGCGGCACCCCACCAGGTGCCAAGGTTGGTTTGATTGCCCCAAGCCGAACCGGTCGTGGACGAGGTAAGAAAGTCTGAGGTGATGATGTATGGCACGTAAGAAGAAGTCGTTTATGACCCCCAAAGCCAGTCGACGTAAGGCACGTAAGCGCCTTTCGACAACCTCGGCCCGCGTGAAGAAGGAATTCACCTACCGCGGCTACACCATGGAAGAACTCAACGGCATGCCCATGTGGCCCGAAGACGGGGCCGAAGAATCGATCGTTGGCTTGATGCCATCGCGTCTTCGCCGAAGCATTGGCCGTGGCCTTTCCTCTGACAATGAGCATTTCCTCCGCCGTATGGAGCGCTCGTCGAGCAAAACCGTTCGCACCCATCGCCGAGACATGCCAATTCTCCCACAATTTGTTGGGAAGCACATCGCCATCCACAACGGACAACACTTCGTTGATGTTGAAATCAAGCCGGAGATGATCGGCCACTACCTTGGCGAGTTCGCAACAACCCGCCGTGGTGTGGCTCACAGCGGCCCTGGTGTTGGAGCAACCCGCTCCTCCAAGCACGTTCCATTGAAGTGAGGTGAACATGATGAGCAAGAAGAATCAGTTGGACCGCCGTTCTCGCCGACGTCAACTCTCACAGAAGGGGTACACCCAGATGCTGCAAGGTCAGCGCCTGGCGACTGCCCGTGCTGTTGATGTTGACATGCACGTCAAGCATTGCTTTGAAGTGTGCAGAGCCGTGAAAAACAAAACCGCATCTCAAGCCGTGGACTTCCTCAACCAAGTCCTCAAGATCGATTCCAATCGTGCCGACGTCCGTCGCAAGGCCGCTGCCGTCCCGTACCGATTGGGAAGCGGCAACAAGCGCAAGCGACGTTCAGGACCATCCATGGTCGGTCACCGCAAAGGCGGCATTGGACCCGGTCGTTACCCAGTCAAGGCTTCCCGTGAAATCTTGAAACTCATCGAGAGCGCCATGGAAAACGCCCGATTCCAGCACGAGGACATCGACGCTGAAGAGATGGTCATCACTCACATCGCTGCCCACCGAGGTCAAATCCGCCGAGGGTGGATTCCACGTGCCCGTGGGCGTGCGACGCCAAGCAACCACTACCGAGTCAATTTGGAAGTCTTCCTTGAAGACATGAACGCCATGGACGACGAGTTGGAGGAAGAATTCTGAGGTGGACATCATGAGCAAGAAAAGCACTCTCCGATCAATCGTGAACCGCAACGTCGAGCGTCTGCTCGTCCGCGAGTTCCTCATGAAGAACACATCCCGCTCTGGATTCGGTGGACTTGAAATCCGTCGAACCCCATCGGGAACCGAAGTCACCGTTCACGCAGAACGCCCCGGTATGGTCATTGGCCGAAAGGGAAAAATCATCAACGATTTGCAAAAGCGCCTCGACCAGGAATTCGACCTCTACAACCCCAAACTCAAGGTTGAGGAAGTCAAGCAATCCACACTCAATGCCCAAGTCATGGCAGAAAAGATTGCCTCCGCTCTCGAGCGTGGGTGGTACTACCGCCGTGCAGGTGGCAGTGCCGCTCAATCCATCATGGAAGCAGGCGCTCGTGGCGTGATCGTCACCGTTGCCGGTAAGTTGACCGGATCTCGTAACCGTACCCAGAAGTTCATTCTCGGACACGTCAAGTACTGCGGGGAAACCGCCTTGATCCACATGGACAAGGGATACTCAGTAGCCGTGAAGAAACTTGGAACCATCGGCGTGACCGTCGAAATCATGCGACCCGGCACCAAGCTTCCCCACGAGATCAGCATCTTCTCCAACGAGGAACTCAAAATCCAGGCCGCACAGGCTGAAATGGACGAGGAGGCATCTCAATGAGCCACGTCTCGAACCGCGACATTTCGGCCATGAGCGCTGAAGCCCGCGAAGCTCGCCTGCTTGAACTTCAAGAGGAGCTCCTGCAGTTGCGTGCTGAGAACGCTTTGGGTGGTACGCCATCCAACATGGGTGCGTACAAGGCCACACGACGCAGCATTGCCCGTCTTAAGACGCACATGAACAACAACGAATGAACACGAGAGAGGTGATGAACAACAATGGCTACCATCTGTAACGTCTGCGGTCTGCCAGGCGAATTGTGCATCTGTCAAGAGATTGCCAAGGAACAACAGAAAGCCATCATCTCAACCGACCGAAGACGCTACGGAAAAATTGTCACCAAAGTAGAGGGCATTGACGACGCAGCAATCGACATCAACCAACTTGCAAAACTACTCAAAAACAAATGCGCAGCAGGCGGAACGGTCAAAGGACGATTGATTGAACTTCAAGGAGATCACAAGAAAAAAGCCGCAGGTGTTCTTCGAAACAATGGATTCAACGTGGAGGTGAGATGAGATGGGAGCAATGAACGAAACTTGGATTGGTCGTACGCTGACCGTCGCTACTTCCACCGATCCAACTCTCAGCGGTCGTCAGGGCATCGTCCTCGATGAAACAAAAAACACGCTCACCCTCATGGAAGGGGAGCACACCGTTGTTCTCAACAAGAACAGCATTGCATTCAACATAGACAACAGCGATGTTGTCGTACAAGGGGCCATGGTGAATCAACGCCCGGAAGACCGGATTCACCGAAGATACAGGAAGGCATGATACGATGCGAGACATTGGTGTAGACGTGAAGAACCCCATTGGTGAATGGGATGGCGATGTGAACTGTCCGTTCTACGGCAGCTTGCGCCTCAGAGGCCAAGTGCTCGAAGGGACCGTTTCCAGTCAAGGGATGCTCAAGACCATCACGATTGAACGCAACAACGTTCGATACATGAAGAAGTACGAGCGATTTGAGAAGCGCACCAGTTCCATTTCGGCGCACCTCCCATCGTGCATCGGAGAAGTGGCCATTGGTGACACGGTGAAAATCATGGAATGCAGACCGCTTTCCAAGACCGTTTCCTTCTGTGTCATTGAGAACTCTGGGGGTGTGATCTGATGAAGGGCATCGCTGGCAAGCAAACCCGTGGTCTGCCTACTGCAGCTCGACTCCACGTCGCCGACAACACCGGTGCTAAAATCGTTCAAATCTTGAACGTTCTGAAACTCGGAAACACCATGCGCCGATACCCCGCCGCTGGTGTGGGCGACATGGCCAAGGTGTCCGTCAAGAAAGGGACACCTGATACACGTCGACAAATGTTCAACGCCGTTGTGATTCGCCAACGTCGCCCGTTCCGTCGTGTTGACGGTACGTGGGTCCAATTCGAAGACAACGCTTGCGTCATCGTCAATGAAAAAGGCGACGTCCAAGGGTCGGATATCAAAGGTCCAGTGGCTCGTGAAGCCGCCGAGCGATGGCCTCGTATTGCAGCCAATGCAAAACAAATTGTGTGAGGGATGAACATGGTCAAAAGCATGAAACCAACTAAACAACGCAAGGCGCACTTTAATGCTCCAATGCATGAAAAGCGAAAGCGAATGGCAGCCCGTCTGCAACTCGCCAAGCCAGACGCCCGATTCGCTGGTGTGCGAACCGTCACCGTTCGTGAAGGTGACATCGTCCAGGTTACCCGTGGCGATCACGCCCATGGTGGCAAGCGCCACGGCGGCAAGCGCAAGGGTACACCCCTCACTGGAGCTGTGCTCCGTATCGATTCTGAGAAGGGTCGAATTTACGTCGAAGGTGTCACGGCCAAGAAGGCCGATGATCGAGAGGAGGCGGTGCCCGTTCACGTCTCCAATGTGGTGGTGACTCAACTCGACGAGTCCGATCGCTTCCGCATCGCCAAGTTGACCGGGAACAGGAGTTGAACACCATGAGCAGCAATCACTTGAAGCGTCTGGCCATGCCTCGCAGCTGGCCTTTGCCCCGTAAAACAACCGTTTGGGTGACCCGCCCCACCCCCGGTGCCCACAGCCTTGAACACTGCATGCCCGTGACCCTCGTGGTCCGTGACATGCTTGGTCTGGCTCAATCCGCACGTGAAGTGCGATTCATCCTCCACAACGAGATGGCCAAGATTGACGGTCGTGTGGTCAAAGACCCTCGCCGTGGCGTTGGTTTGATGGATGTCCTCACCTTGGGAGATGAGCACTATCGATGTGTCCTCGACCACCGAGGCCGCCTGCGATACCGCTCCATCTCCGCCAAGGAAGCCGCATGGAAAATTTGCCGGATCGAAGGCAAAACCACCATTAAAGGTGGTCAAACCCAACTCAATCTTCACGACGGACGCAACATCATCGTTGACGATGCCAATGCGTACAGCACGGGCGACTCATTGAAACTCGGATTGCCTGAACAGAACATCGTTGAGCACATTCGCTTTGGCGAAGGCACCCGTTGCTACCTCATTGGTGGAGGCCACGTGGGTTCCACTGCATCGGTCAAGGAATACGTCGTGAAGCGGTCAAGCATGCCCAACGAAGTCATCTTTGATGACTTTGGTACGGTCAGTCGGAACGTGTTCGCTATCGGCGATGCCTCCCTTCCTCTTTCGGAGGTGAATGAATGAGTGCCGTGGTCAATCCAATGAGCCAACTGCGTGTGACCAAGGTCTGCGTGAACATCGGTGTGGGTGAAGGTGGAGAACGCCTTGTCAATGCCGAGAGCGTTCTAGAAATGGTGACCGGTGTTAAACCACAACGGACCCTCGGACGCATTCAGAACCGTGACCTCAAGGTCCGAATCGGTGCCCCCATCGGCTGCAAAGCAACCATGCGAAAGCAGGACGACATCAAGGCGTTCTTGACCAGTGCGTTTGATTGCCGAGACAAAATCGTCCCATCATGGAACTTTGACCGTGAAGGCAACCTGTCCTTCGGAGTCCGTGATTACACGGACTTCCCCGGACAAAAGTACGACCCAGAAATCGGAATCTTCGGCATGGACATCACCGTGGTCCTCGAGCGACCAGGACATCGTGTCAGCCGCCGCCGACGTGCAAAGAGCAAGGTGGGCATGGCTCACCGCGTAACCCCAGACGAGTCCCGTGCTTGGTTTGTGGAAGAATACGGAATCAACATCTTGGAGGAGTGAACATGGCAAGAGATCACGGAGAACGAATTGGAAGAACCATTGGATGCCGACGCTGTGGACGCAAGCGTGGCTTGATTCGACGTCACGGCCTGCGGCTTTGCCGCCAGTGCTTCCGCGACGTTGCGCCAGAAATTGGCTTCAAGAAAATGAACTGAGGAGGAGACAAGTATGCAATTTGATCCATTGAACGACGCACTAGTCAAGATATTCAACGCCGAACAGGCGGGGAAATTCAACGTGGAGTTGGCTCCCGCTTCCAAGCTGCTTGGAAACGTGCTCAACATCATGCAAACCTCCGGCTATGTCGGAGAAATCAACCGCGAGGAAAACGGCCGAGGGGACACCTTTGTCGTGGAACTCCGTGGAACCATCAACCGCTGCGGTACGGTGAAACCCCGTCACAGCGTTCGTCGCCAAGAGTTTGAGAAGTGGGAAACCCGCTATCTCCCGGCCCGAGATTTCGGCCTGCTCATCATGACGACGAATTCCGGTGTGATGCATCACTACGATGCAAAAGACGCTCGAATCGGCGGCAAACTGCTCGCCTATGTGTACTGAGGTGATATCATGGTAAATCTTGACAGAATTGAACACACCATCACCGTCCCAGAAGGGACCAATGCAACCATCAGCGATGCAGGCGATGTGACCATCAAGGGACCCAAAGGATCGCTCAGTCGAACCTTTGAGAGCACCTTCATTGACCTCTTCAAGGAAGGCGATGATCTTGTTGTCCGTGTGGACCTCCCACGACGCAAGCAACGAGCCCTCGCTGGCACCTGGAACGCCCATTTGAACAACATGGTCAAGGGCGTGAACGACGGATTCACTTACAATTTGAAAGCCTTTTACTCTCACTTCCCCATGACCCTCGCAGTCAATGGCGACACCTTCACGGTGAACAATTACTTCGGCGAGCGAGTTCCTCGGACAGCGAAGATCCTCAGCGATGTGAGTGTCAAAGTTTCAAACAAAACCGAGATCACCGTGTCGGGAATCGACAAGGAATTGGTCGGCCAAACAGCCGCCAACATTGAACGATGCACCACGGTGAAAAAGCGAGACCGACGTGTCTTCCAGGATGGCATTTACCTGTTGAACAAGGAGTGATGATGAATGGCAGAAGATTACGAATCAATGACAGTTGCACAACTCAAGGAGTTGTTGAAGGAACAGGGCTTGCCTGTCTCCGGGAAAAAAGGCGAACTGGTCGCTCGACTCATGGAGTCGGAAGGTGCTGAAGCACCGACAGTTGAAGAAGACGCCCCTGTGGCTTCGGAAGACAGCTGGGACGACGACGAGGATTGGGACGGCGAAGACGAAGACGTCTACGTTGTCAAGCAAAAGCCCGTGCTGGATGAGGAGACAAAGGAAGCCTTGTCCCTCCGTGCCGCTCAGAAGAAAAAGACACCTTCGTTCCGTCGAACCGAGTGGTTCCGCTACAAGCGACTTGCTCGGTCCGGTTGGCGAGCCCCTCACGGAATGGACAGCAAACAACGACGGAACTACAAGTACCGCGGTTCCCTTGTCCGCATCGGTCACGGGAAAGTGGCCGCTGCTCGCTTCCTTCACCCGTCTGGATTTGAAGAAATCATGGTGCACAACCTGAGCGATCTTGAGGTCATTGACCCAGAAACACAGGCTGCTCGTGTTGGTGGGACCGTGGGCGGTCGCAAGCGAGAACACATCTATTCACGTGCCGATGAACTGGGCGTCCGTGTCTTGAACCGTAGGAGGGATGTTTGATGCAAATCACCAACCAAAAGCGACTCGCTGCACGATTGTTGGGATGCGGTGTGAACCGTGTCTGGATTCACCCCTCGTTCGTTGACCAGGTGGCAGCAGCAGTCCAAACCGACGACATTCGTGAATTCATCGAAGAGGGCTGGATCAAAGCCAAGCCCGTGAAAGGAACCTCCCGCGTTCGTGCCAGAGCCCGTCTCGAGCAAAAGCGCAAGGGACGACGCAAGGGACAAGGAACCCGTGCAGGTACTTCCAACGCCCGCAACCCCCGAAAGAACCGATGGATGCGCACCATTCGCAGCCAACGCCGGACCCTCAAGGGAATGCGTGAGGACACGACAATTTCTCCGGCTCAATACCGCCGGTACTACCTGAAAGCCAAGGGTGGATCGTACCGATCCATTGCCCACATGCGCTCTCAGATGGTGCTTGAAGGTGTGGAGCTTACCGGAGGTGACCAGTGATGGCAGGCAACAATCGACGATCCATTTTCCGCCGCCGAAAGGCCGGTTTGACCGACTACCGCCGACGCCTCAAGTTGCTTCGAGGCCGCAAGCCTCGAGCCGTCGTTCGCGTGTCCAACACCCGTTCCACGTGCCAGTTGGTGTCATGGGCTGCTGATGGCGACCTTGTCACCGTCTCGCTGACCGGGTCCGACTTGGTCAAGAACCATGGTTGGCCAGCGGATGCATCGCTCAAGTCCGTACCGGCTTCTTACCTGGTCGGGTACGCCATGGGCAAGGCAGCACTTGCCTCTGGCTCTGATGAAGCCGTCTTGGACATCGGCTTGGGTGCAAGCACCCGAGGTGGTCGTGTCTACGCTGCCCTCAAGGGCATGATTGATGCAGGCCTTGACATTCCCCACAGCGAGCAGGTCTTCCCCGAAGAAGATCGCTTGAACGGCGCTCACATTGGTGACGCCGTTGCTGCAGCCGTTGAACACACAAAGAATTCCATTGAGGAGGCTTACTGATGACTGAAGAAGAAACCACCCCAACGATGGCCCCAGGGCTTCTCCAAGCCTATGCTCCAGAAGAAGTTGAGGAGAAACCCGATCCCCGTCGTCGCCGACGAAATCAGGACGACCCCATCGCCAACCTGCGCAAGTGGGAGCCTCGCACCCGCCTCGGTGCTGCGGTCATGGCCGGCAAAATCGTTTCCTACGAAGCTGCTTTGGCATCAGGTCTCCCCATCCGTGAAGTTCAGATTGTTGATGCTCTTATTCCCACTCTCGAAGATCAAGTCATCTCCGTGAACATGGTCCAGCGCATGACCGACAGCGGTCGTCGACCACGATTCAACGTGATGGCCTGTGTGGGCAACCGTGACGGCTACGTCGGTCTTGGTATGGCCAAGGCAAAGGACGCATCCACGGCGATTCGCAAGGCCATTGTCGCTGCGAAGCTCAACCTCATTCCAGTCCAACGTGGCAACGGCTCTTGGGAGTCGTCCGCCGGACCAGGCAACACGATTCCGTTCAAGGTGAACGGACGTGCTGCCTCCACCCGAGTCACCCTCATGCCCGCTGCGAAAGGCAAGGGCTTGGTCATTGGTGAGACGGGCAAGCGAGTGCTGGAACTTGCCGGTATTGAGGACGTTCTGTCCCGTACCAAAGGTCAAACGCGCACCACCATCAACTACGCTGCAGCCACCTTCAATGCCTTGAAGAACATCAATTCGACCCGTGTGACCAACACTCAGCGGGAGAAATTGTACATCCATACCGGGAGGAAACTTTGATGGCGTTTGTTGTAGTTCGAGCACGTAGCGATGTTGGCGTTGAGCGCGGCATCAAGGAAACCATGCACCACATGAACCTGACACGCGTCAATCATGCCGTGATCATCGCTGACAACCCGCAATACCGTGGGATGCTTCAGAAGGCCAAAGACTACGTCACCTGGGGCGAGGCCGATGCAGGCCTTGTTGAGCGCATGCTCGCTGAGCGTGGCCGTATGGCTGGTGATGCTCCTTTGACCGATGCCATCGTGGCTGAGCACACCGCTCACGCCTCCATCGCAGACTTCGCTAAGGCCATCGTGGCCGGCGATGCAAAGGTCAAGGATGTTCCTAACTTGAAGCGTGTCTTCCGCCTTCATCCCCCTCGTGGGACAAAAGGCTGGGGCGGTATCAAGCGAAGTTTCGTGGTCGGTGGCGCACTCGGTTCTCGTGGAGACGAAATCGGTGCTCTGGTAGACCGAATGATTTGAGGTGATGATGATGGGTACAAAAGCAAACAAGCATCGTGGACGAAACCGATACCATGGTCGTGGAAAGAAAGCAGGTCGCGGTGCTGGAAAGCGCGGTGGCCGTGGAAACGCAGGTATCAACAAGCACCGTGTCATGACTCGCATCAAGTACATGCCCAACCATTGGGGTATGCACGGGTTCAACCGTCATCCCACACTGCGCACCGTGCACGTCACGGCCAATGTGGGCCAACTTGAAGAAATGGCAAAGGGAGCCGAGAGCATTAATCTGACCGAGATGGGCATCGACAAGTTGCTCGGCAGCGGTCAGCTCCGTGTTGGTTTGAACGTGATCGTCAACGAAGCAAGTGCACGCGCTGTAGAAAAGGTCGAAGAGGCCGGCGGCAGCGTGGAACTTGACGGCAATTGAGCGAACTTGAGGAAGACTGAAAACTGTTACCGCAAACCAAACGATACCGAGTGTGAGCATCATGAAACACAAGCCAATTCCTTGGGCCATCGCCTTGACGGGCGTGCTCTACTACGGATTGCTCATTTACTGGCAATCCGACGAACTTTCCGGTTCCGGAGAAGCCTTCGATGCAGCCGTCTTCGGACTTCTGTTTTCAGTGGTCTACATGGCCTACTGCATGTGGTGTTTCCAACGGGATCTCCCTGCAGCGGTGAAAGACATGCCGTTTGTTGGCCGGTTTGGGAAACTGACGGGTTGGCTGGTCTTCTTGACCATCGCTGCCTGGTACGTTCGTCCCAGCGCATGGGGGGGTTACGACGAAGGTGTCGGATTCTTCCTTGTGGGCATTATTTTGCTCGGCTTCGGAGCCGCAGCCATCCTCACCTGTTTCATGTGGGAAGGCGACAAAAGCAGCCGTCTCTACGCACTCAGCCGATTCGTTGACGTGTACCCAACCATCACCAAACCCGAACGTCACGTTCGATTCAACGAGAAGATGTGGACAACCACCTTTGTGCTCATCATTTACTTCGCCATGACCAACGTGATGTTGTTTGGTCTCTCCGGGCAGGCATTGGACTTGTTCAGTGGATTCCGCTCCATCATGGCTGGTGCTTCGGGTACCATCATGCACTTGGGCATCGGTCCAATCGTTACGGGTTCGATCATCATGCAATTGTTTGCGGGTGCTAAAATCATCCGCTTGGACCTCAGTGACTCCGACGACAAGGCCATGTACCAAGGTGTACAGAAGCTGCTCGTTCTCATCATGATCCCCATTGAAGCCATTCCACAAACCTACGGGTTCCTTGACCCAAGTGAATGGCTCATCGATGCTTACGGTCTTGGTTGGGCCAACTTTGTGATTGTGGCACAACTCTTCGCTGGTTCCTATCTGGTGTTCTTGCTTGACGAACTGGTCAGCAAGTGGGGCATCGGTTCGGGTATCTCGTTGTTCATCGCAGCGGGTGTGGCCCAATCCACTTTCGTGGGAACGCTTTCGCCGCTGGCCGCAACAAGCGGTGCTCCATATTCCATCCAAAACCCTCCATCCGGGACCTTACCGATGATTTTCTACATGTTCAGGACATCGACGAACTACGAAATGATTCAGGCCAACGGTTTTGAAATCATGTTGCTCACGCACGTGAACCCCATTGCTGCCCTTGTCTCATCGATTATCGTGTTCTTGGTGGTGGCGTATGCTGAATCCAGTAAGCTGGAACTCCCACTCACCCACGGTAAAGTTCGTGGCCATCGCGGTAAATACCCAATTCGTTTGGTGTACGCCTCCAACATTCCCGTGATTTTGATGGCGGCTCTTTTGGCCAACATCAACATGTTCACGCTTCTGTTTTGGAGCCATCCAACCCTCAGTCAAACGCCTATTCTCGGCCAAAACGGTTGGGCCTCTGCCTCCGCCCTGATCGGGACCTATGAGCCCGGCCAAACAACGGCGTCTGGAGGGTTTGCATGGTACGCCAGCATGGTGAACGGGGTGAACGACTGGCTGATTCCGCTGCTTGAGCAACAAGGAGACGTGTTTGGCCATTCCCTCACTCAAATCATGGTCCACGTGGTGTTCTACGTGGCCCTTATGACCGTAGGTTCGATGGTGTTCGCGAAGTTCTGGATCGACACCACCAACATGGGTACCAAAGACGTGGCCAAGCAAATTGAGCGTACCGGTATGCAAATTCCTGGATTCCGGAAAAACCCCAAGGTCTTGGAAAAGATTCTTGAAAATTACATCCCTCCAGTCACCTACTTCTCTGGTGCTTTCGTTGGGCTCCTAGCAGCCGGTGCGGACCTTCTGGGAACGGTTGGAAATGCAACCGGTACGGGTCTCTTGCTGGCCGTTGGTATCATCTTAAGGACCTACGAACAAATCCAAAAGGAACAGGCCATGGAAATGCACCCCATGATTCGTCAGTTCTTCGGTGCTGACTGAACTTCATTTGCACATCGTTGGATGTTCAGCATAACCCGTATCTTTTGACACTGGTTCAAGCACTTCGGACTCCCGAGGTTGGTTGTTTCAAGCAAATGCCGGAAATTCAACCTGATGCTGCCGGAAGAATTGCGCCATGATGTGGGCGAGATTCGAACGAATGAAAGCGACGCACATGCAGTTCAATCCCCGTTTTCTCCGGGCCACAACGGCTAAAATTTTATGTTGAGGCAGGTTTGTTTTTTCTCCATGGAACTCCCAAATCCAGTGCTTTGGGTCAAAAAAAACCCAGGCGCTTATCGAATGGTGTCTGACCATCATGGGACCCGTTTGGAACAGTCAAAGAGCACGTTCATTGGTGTCATTGGCACCGTGTTTTTCCTCTCTTTGGCATCCCAAACAGTGCTTTTCAGCGTTGGAACTTACCAAGAAACCACCTCCGCAGAAGACACTTCCGTTGTTTCTGGGTGTTGGAGCCATCAAGCGGAAATCATCCTTGGTGCCAACCCCTCATACTGTCTCGGAGAAACGTATGGCGAAGTCATTGATTCGCTCGAAGTCAGTGAGGACCAACACATCCGAGAAAACACCCGGGACAGCTATACCGGTGAACTCTACACAGCGGAATATCGTTGGGAGGATCTTGACGACTCCGTGGTTTACGGTTTCATCGAGGAGGGGCGGTACAGATGCGAGCGGTTTATTCCTGAATTTGCCCTTGAAAACGATTGGGTTGTAGAAGACATTGATCGCTCGTTTGAATACCCTGATTGGTGCGGTGGCTCGGTTGAAAACCAAGACACTCGGGTGTACGAAGAGGGCGCCCACCCTTACGATGATGTGTGGATGTACTGGGCGTCCGACGTTGGTGCCATGTTGACTTTTCTGTACGAGCACAAAACCGCCGAGGACCGTTACAGTGAGCGTCAATACGTAGCCAAGAGCTACGTGGAGCAGGAGCGTGCCGAATGGGAGGGGTATGGAGATGTGCAATTTGGTTTGAGTGCGTTGTTTTGCACCGTCCCTATCACGCTCCTGTTCCTCTTTGCGGCTGACCAGCGGCCTCGAGTGTTTGTTATTGACCGACAGGCCAACACCATCAAGAGAAAGCGTAGAGGACGCTATCCGTCGTTCTCACGAACATGGAACAATGTCAATTTCCCGGCGACGGCCGTGGTTCGAAGTGTGCGACAACGGCACCACAGTACTTCGGCAACGGAAGATTCACCCGCGGAACATTGGACGACCGATCACCCAGGACTGAACATTGTCATCGAGTATGGGCGGCATCAACACGTTCTCTTGTTTTTTGAGGACGGGGGTGACGTCAACGTTCACGGCCAGGCCATCAGCGATTTCATGGCCGCTTTGGGGCTCGGATTCAGCCTCGAGGGCATTCACGATCCGCAAGCGGAGATGTTTGCCCGGCCCACGTTGCGGTACCTTGCTGAATCAAACGGGGCCGGCGAATGGAACGACGAAACGGCAAATTTCATCCTTTCCTGGTATTACGAATCCGACCCACATTTCCTTGAAAAGTACCCTCAATTCGAAACAGACCCCGAATTCATGCTTGAGCCACATGGCAAACGTCCGTTCAAGGAGATGTACCGCCGACCCCTCTACGAGGGGGCCGGCTTAACCAGCGTGCGGTCAACCGAGGATGCACAACGTTTGTTGGACCATCTCATCGCTCTGCGCCAGCCGCCATCAAATTCAGGCCCAGTTACGGAGATGACCACGCCCTCTGACGGGTCTGGAGCCCCTTCTTGGAGCACTTCAATCGAGACCTCCTCGGAACCCAAGCAAAACGATTCTGAAGGGACCGGTGGGAAGGCAATGGGCTCGTTTTGGTCCTTTGATGATGCCAACAAGCCTTGAATCGGGGTATTTTGGCTTGCAGTCCCTCATTTTAGGGACACTTTTCCGGCGGTTATGTTCATATACAGGTTGTATGTGGACGGGTTGCTTGCGTCGTCTGGGAACGGCGTTGGGGGCAGAGTCTTCGGACAATGACCACCTCCATCCTCCCTGATGCAAGCCGAAGCACGTAGCGATCCCAAGCAGGCCCACCCGGGTTTTGGGGTCAGGTAGGTGATCGAGATTATGACGTATTTTGTGCAAGAGCTCAAGTGCATTATTTTCTCGCCAATTCATATTAGGTCAGCGTAAAACAATTAATTGCGACAAGTAACCAAAGGATCGAAACAAGAGAAATCTGGTTGATCCTGCCAGAGGCGACCGCTTTTGGAGTTCGATT
>QXXW01000044.1:0-5603 GCA_009887255.1 Candidatus Poseidoniales archaeon
TGGACGACCTTCAACTCAAGGTGAGGTTGGACGACGGTAGGGTGTTGTTGGGAGACCGCTCCCAAAGCAACGGTACGCCAACGGTGTTTTCCTCGACCATCAACACGGGCAACTTTGATTTGTTTCCATCCACCAACGAGACAACCATTGGGCTGAACATTCCCGCCTCCATGCTTCACAACGCCACACATTTTGATGTGGAGGTTGTTGCGCGTTTTGTTGCTCACGGCGACCTCACCGGAGCGGTTGGTTTGGGCGGAGATGCGACCGGATTTGCCCTCGTGGTGCAGGGGGTGGACCGTGACAGCAACGACCACGGTGACGATGACCTCGATGGTGTGGCCAACATTGACGACCTGTGTCCCGACGAACAGGCCATCATCGATGATGAGGACGGCGACGGGTGTCTTGATGACGACGATCAAGATGGAATTCCTAACGTCGCTGATGATTGCCCAGACCGCTCCGCCATCGGCTTTGATCTTGACAACAACGGATGTTTGGACGATAGCGATGGTGACGGTGTTACCGATGAGAGAGATGCATGCGTGACGCCCGATGTTAACTGGCCCGTTGACAGCACGGGCTGCTACCCAGTGGACCGAGCTCCTCTCGTCTCAAACATCATGGCACCTCGGAACGATTCTGAAATTGAATCCGTGTTGAACATTGGATGGGCAGTGGTGGACCAGGACGGTGATTCGGTGAGCATTGAGGTGCAGATCCGCACCAACGGAGGGGCTCAAACCAACCTTACCTCATACAGCAGTGTTGTGAACGCCACTTCTACGCCCACCAACGGGTCGTTTCGTTGGCTCATCCCCGACGATTTACCTCCCTTTACTCAACACGATCAAACCTACGACGTGGTGATTGTGGTTCGTTCGTTGAACGCTTCTCCTGCGGCAGTTCGGCTTCCTGCTGAAACGGTGATCGCTACCAACCTCACCCTGAACCATGTTGAGGACGAACCGGTCCCCTTGCCGACATCGTCGGGAAATGCGGGGTTGAGCATGGTTCTTCTCACCCTCGTGGCGATGGGTGCTGGCATCCTTACCGTTCGGTTCGTGGCTCGAGGGAAAAAGGAGCCGTCAAATGAGAATGTTAAGCCGCCATTTGCTGTTCATAGAGCCAATGACCAGCAGAACTGAGACGGTTTTTGTCACGAATCGGTGAGGTCAACCTTGAAGTCACATGGCATGGTGGGAGAGCCATCCGGACCCCGGATGGTGAACGACCATGAGTGAGCGCTTGTATGTTGGAATCGACCTTGGAACCTATCAATCAACCATTGCTTCCAGCGCTGGAAAAATGCACACCGTAGAAACCGTTGTCGGACGACCCAAAGATCCGGTGGCTCGAAACTTCCTCGGCCGTGACGTGTTGTTCGGCGACGATGCTCTCAAGAACAAGCTCGCATGCAACCTTTACCGCCCCATGGCTGCCGGTGTAGCACAGGACGATGAAGGCAACTTGGCCGCTGCCAAGGCCTTTGTTTCCCACCTGCTTGAGACCGTTGACCCAGAAGAATTCGATGAAGTTCTCGGCGTCATCTGCTCTCCAAGCCACGTTTCATTCACGGACAAGTCCAACCTTGTGGCGACCCTCCGGGGCCAAGTCAACGCCATCATGGTGGTTACCGAGCCCTTCGCAACCGCTTACGGCATCGAAGAAATTGCTGGTTCAATCGTGGTTGACATCGGAGCGGGCACCACAGACATCGCTCGTGTGCACGGAACATTCCCCACCGACGAGGACCAACTGACCATCACCGAAGCCGGTGATTGGCTCGACCTTGAACTGATGAAGTTGATCAGCAAGAAATTCACCGGTGCACAAATCACCAAAGACATGGTTCGCAAGTGGAAGGAAGCCTCTTCCTATGTGGGTGGCGATGTTCAGGAAGTCACCGTTGAACTGTCCGTTGAAGGAAAGCGACAAATCGTCGACATTGGCGACCTCATCCAGGAAGCCTGCGATTTGATCATGCCCAAGATTGGTAACGCCATCAAGAAAATTGTTGCCGGCGCCGACCCTGAGTACCAGCCCATCCTCCGCAACAACATCATCCTGTCCGGTGGAGGTTCCCTCATTCAAGGCTGTGCCGACCGAATCGCTTCAGAAATCGCCGATATTGGCGATGTTCGAGTGTGGTGCGTTGAAGACGCCATCAACTCCGTGGCCATTGGTGCCCTGAAGTTGGCTTCCGAGATGCCCGACGACATGTACACTGCAATCAACTGATTCGGCGAAGTGGCGGCGAGCCCAAACCAGCCCCTTCAGAGGGCGTCACCGCGGGAAGGTTCAAGTGCAGTCAATTTGGCATCGTTGCTCGTATGGCGATTGAAAGTGCTTCACCCAACAACGGTCGTGGGCTCGGTTCAGCCAACGATGAACGCGCTGCCCTGGAGGGCATGCTCAAAGGATACCCTGTCAACCAGTTGGTGGAAGAGGTCCTCGTGGCATGGGACGAGTTGGCTCGTCGCAACGAGGAACTCGTCGTTGTCAAGCAACGACTGCGCGTCCTCGAACTGGATTTGGCCGAACGCCAAGACTCGATGGCTCCGGAACTCGCACGATTGAGTGAAGCAGAACATGAACTGGGCGACGCCTTGGGCAAGATCACCCATCTCGAGCGGGTTGTAGCTGACACCCGAGATGAATTGGCTACTCAACAATCCTCACTCTCGCATCAGGAGCGGGAAGACATGAGCCGGGAAGTGGCCCAACTACGGGACTTGACCGCTCAACAAAACGAAGTGATTGGTGAAATGGAAGGGCGCGTCACGCAAATGGTGAGCGCCTTGGAACGCGCCGCTGAAGCCGGGCTAACATCAGTCACGGCAGATGAAGTCAGAGCACTCAAACACCAAGTCGATGAAACTCAACGCCAACTCGACGTCGAAAAGGCAGCGGCTGAAGCCCTTGAAGAAGAGCGTCAGCGGCTTCGAGACATCGCTGACAGGCTCCGTGGCTTGCTTGACGCCAGAGACCGTCGCCTTGGGGAATTGGAAGAACAACTTGAGCGTGTGATGCAAGGTCCTCGTTCGGTGTCCGCTGAACACGATTACCTCGTCGAACAAATTGAAGATTTGAAGCGCCGTTTGCTGGAGCGAAACAGAGAGTATGAGTCCCTTCGACGTCGGGAACGACGGCTCCACAACGATGTGTTTGAGCGCGACGAGCGTTTGCAACAAATGACGCTCACCATGACCGACATCGAAGCGGCCCTGCAAGACAGAATGGCTGAACTTCGAGAGATGGAAGGCCAACGTGCCACAATGGAACACGAGCTCAACAGCGCTCGACGGAGTGAACGTACTCGCGAAGTGGTTGGACGCGTGTTCACGGACTCTCTCTCGCTCGTTCGCGGACACGAAAGTCGGGAACTGAAGCGAGAACTCTACGCTCGTTCACCTGACCTGGAGCGAACCATCAAGGCCCCCACCACTGAGGACATGGCTACTTTGGCCGGTGGTGAAGAAATTGAACTGACCACTGAGGAAACCGTCATTGAACCGGGCATGAACGTTGACGATGTTCGCCCACCGTCGCCCGGAGGCACCGGGGACCCGGTCATGGAAGATCACGACGAGTGAACAGCCGAGCAGGCATTCACCATGGCGGTCAGATGTGCTCGGAGCGCATCGAGGTCCTCCGCTTCTTCTGTAATCGTACCCGTCACAATCCAATCCGCTCCTGCTGAAACCGCGCGATGGATGTCCTCTGGTGTCCGAAGGCCTCCACCAACCATCAACGCGAGGCCGCTGACCGTTCGGGCTTCCCGAATCAAATCGGCATGAACGGGGTGTTGAGCGCCGCTTCCTGCCTCCAAATACAGCAATGAAAAGCCGTACATGCGTGCACAGAGCGCGTAGTCTCTGGCCAACGATGTGTCCTCAGGTTGAAGCAATTCAGCCGCTCCGACTTCGCCAACGCGTCCCCCAGGTGCGCACACCACGTATCCTGTTGGAATGGTTTCGACCCCGAACCGTTCAATGTATGGGGCACCGCGAACTTGTTCTCCGACCAGGAACGTTCGTTTGGTTGAATTCATGAGCATCATGAACGTGATGGCGTCTGCTGCTGGAGAGAGTGCATGGGCGCCACCGGGGAACAACACCACCGGCACATCCCAGCGCATTTCATCGGCATCGGGGTCTTGACTGGAGGCAAACATCCGGAGTTCCAAGGCCTCCTGAATGGCCGTGCACGTGGCATGGACCACTTCGTCAGGGGTGTCGGTTGAGCCGCCGACAAAAACCATTGCAGAACCACATTCCACCGCAACCATGGCTCGTTGAGCGGCCACATCCGGGTGTTGCTTTGCGGGGTCGATGAGCGTCACATGTCGAGCCCCTTGAGCGGTGTCCATCACGCGATGCAACACCGTGGCTTCGGTCGTGTTCATGCCCGTAGTGCGTCGCCGTCGGAGCATAGGCGTTGCCCTCGTCACCTACGAATGCGAGGCTTCTCAAAGTCCCGACTCTTGGGAGGGGCATGGGTGAGGAAGGTCCCTTTCGACGTCTTGTCACTTACATGCGCCCGCACAGGCCAACCATTCGACTGGCGGCCTTCTGTTCGGTCTTCAATAAATTCTGGGATTTGGCACCACCGCTGCTCATCGGTTTGGCCGTTGACGTTGTTGTTCAGCGAGAGGATTCCTTCTTGGCGAGTCTCGGGCTGATCGACCCTTGGCATCAACTGGTGCTTCTTTCGGTACTGACCTTTCTCATATGGGGTCTTGAATCTCTGTTCGAATTTTTTTACGGCGTCTTGTGGCGCAACCTTGCGCAAACCGTTCAACATCAAATGCGGCTTGACACGTTCACTCACGTCCAAGGGCAAAGCATGTCGTGGTTTGATGAACGTCAAAAGGGAGACATTCTGGCCATACTCAACGACGACATCAATCAACTTGAGCGTTTTCTCGACAAAGGAGCAAACGATCTGTTGCAGGTGACAACGCCCGTTGTTGTGGTGGGTGCCGTGTTTCTGGCCATCAGTTGGCAGGTGGCCGTCTTTGCGGTTTTGCCCATTCCGGTCATCGTTTGGGGTTCCTTCAGGTACCAGCGCAACCTTGAACCTCGATATGCAGAAGTTCGGGCGGCCGCTGGAAAAATGAACGCCTTGCTGGAAAACGACCTTTCTGGCATGGCCACGGTCCAATCCTTTACCGCTGAAGAACACGAATTAGCTCGAGTGGAACGCCTGAGCCAAACCTACCGAGAAGCCAATCAGGCCGCCATCCGTCTGTCAGCTGCCTTCACGCCGTTGATTCGAATGGCGATTTTGGTGGGATTCACCGCCACCCTCTTGCTTGGTGGATGGCTTACCCTCGACGGCGCCATGGCCGTTGGCGCCTATTCCGTATTGGTGTTCATGACCCAACGGCTGCTGTGGCCACTCACGCGATTGGGGGAGACCTTTGACTTGTACCAACGGGCGATGGCCTCTTCGACCCGTATTCTTGACGTTCTTTCCTCGCCCAACGAGTTGCACCAAGGAGAGCATGTCTCCGCCAAAGAGGCCTTGACAACTGCGGACGTGACTTTTGACAACGTGTCGTTTTCGTACACGGACCGAGAAATGCTGTTTGACGG
>QXXW01000045.1:0-36536 GCA_009887255.1 Candidatus Poseidoniales archaeon
CGCGCCGGGATTCGAACCCGGGTCGACGGGATGAAAACCCGTAATGATGGACCTGACTACACCACGCGAGCGACAGTCCGCCCACCTGCGCCCTCTTCATAATCGTTGCCGTGGAGTTGACTCCCCAACCGTTCTCAAGCGGAGGATGGAGGGTTGGAACCCTCAAGTCGGTTCCACCATCGCCATGCAAGCCAAGCGGCTCCACCGCTTGCGAGGAGGAAAAGGGCCAACAAAATCTCATTGTCCAGCACCCAAAAGATGGCATCCAGGGCCCGGTCGCCGTAAAGGCCGATGAGCACGGCCTCGGCGCCAAAACGAAGCCCGCGGCCCGCCAATCCGGCCAACACAAACGCACGCTTGTCCATCTCACCCATCCCCGCCATCCATCCGAGCACCTTGTAGGGGATTGGAGAAAACGCAGCGATGAAAATGCCCCACGATCCGTACCGTTCGGTGAGCATCCCCAGTTTGGAAAGGTGGTGCTCTTGCCCAAATCGCTTCATGAGTCCGCTTCCCCAATGCTGGCCAATCCAGTAGCCGACAAGCGCTCCAAGCACCGAGGCGACGGTTACAACGGCCCACAGGTAGACCACTTGAGGGGTGTCACCCATGACGTCTGCGAGCATCGGAATGTAGAGCAAATCAGGCGGTACGGGTTGGATGATGGCTTCCGTAAAGGAGAGCACAAAAAGGCTCAGAGGACCAAAGATCTCGAACACATCGAGAATGGCTTCCTTCCAATCCATGGTTGTGCGTGTGGCTGTGATTTCATGAAGATAGGGGTGAGCGGTGTGTTCATGGAGGTGGTTTGACTCTCCATGCCATGAGCCGAGTTCTTGACACGGCAGCCCTCTTGATGTGGCCAGTTCAACGGCTTGCTGGCGGGACATGCGCCGTGTCCCAGAAAACCGAACTTGAGCGGGTGAATCAAGCAAGGTCCATGCTGATTGAAACCGTTGATCTGGACTGGCGAGATGTGAGCCCAGCCTGGCTTGGAGAAGCACGTCGTGTGGCCGCAGCATCCGGAGATTTGCCTCGGCTTTCCGATGTGGACGTGGACGTGTTGGCCCTTGCCATCGGTCTCGATGCAACCCTCGTGACCGATGATTTTCGTCTTCGCAACGCGTTTTCATCCAACGGTGGGCATGTGGAAGGAGCCGGTGTCAAGAAGAAGACGAACGTCTGGGTGTGGGCGATGCACTGTACGGGGTGCGGCGTTCAAAGCGATGTGCCAGAAGACGTCCATCGTTCAAAAAAGGACGATGTAGGGTCGTGCGATCGTTGCGGTTCACCGCTAACACTCAAGCGAAAGCGCAGATGATGATCACTCGTCGTTGTTGAGGCCTTCGAGGGCCTCGACTTTCTGCTTGAGTTCGTTGATGTCGACGCCGGTTGGGTCGAGCCCCACTGCCTTTGCCCGGTCCATGAGCACCTGGTCAGGTGTTTTTCCGCCAGCTTCTAAATCCGCTACTGTCGTTGCTGCAGTAGCCATTTTGGTGGTTTCAGTCAATCCTTTCTGGAATTCACCTTTCGAACGACCCAAGGCGTTGGCCAACTCTGGGAGTCTGTTGGCACCGAACAAGATGAAAAACAGTCCGAGAAGAATGGTCAATTCAAGGGGTCCAAGTCCACCAACCATGATTCGTCCTCATCCTGTGGGTGGGCCTCCCCGTTGTTGAAGCCTTTCATGGCGTTTGAGGGTGAGGGCCGGTTCAACCACCGCTGACGGGAGGCAGGAGAGCAACTTCTTCGTCGCCGTAAAGAAATGTGTCCACGCCTACTCGTGACCCGTTGACGGCCACGGCCAGTCCAAAATCGATCCAGGATGTCAATTCAAGCTGACCGATCAACGCCTCAACGGTGGTGCCTTTCATCACCTTGGCGGAGATGGACCGACCCCCCAAACGTTCAGCAAGGGGGCCAAAGGCGAGGACCTGCACGCTTACGATGTCGGTTGACTCCATGCCGTGCCGAGGGCGCAGGGATTTATGAACACAATTCTGCCTCCTCAACCATGGGTCATGCACTGGAGGCCAACGGCCTGTGGAAAGTATACCAAACGGGGGAATCCGTCGTTCAAGCCGTCTGCGAGGTCTCTCTGGTGCTTCAACCAGGGGACATGGTGGCCGTTATGGGGGCATCCGGATGCGGGAAAACCACCCTGCTTAACATCCTCTCCGGCATCGATGAACCTACAGCCGGGTCGGTTTCTGTGCTCGGTTCTCCTCTCTACGGGGTGTCCGACAACGTGAGAACGGCGTTGCGGGCCAAGCACTTTGGGTTCATTTTTCAAGATTTTAACCTCCTGCCGGTTCTGTCTGCCCTCGAAAACGTTGAGTTGCCTCTGTTGCTTGCAGGAATGTCGCCTCAAGACGCTGCTACACGCGCATTGGAAGCCCTCGAACGGGTTGGCCTCGGTGACCGAGCAGACCATCGTCCAGCAGAATTGTCCGGAGGCCAACAACAACGCGTGGCGGTGGCACGAGCAGTGGTTCACCGGCCGGCCGTGATTTTGTGCGATGAACCCACGGGTAACCTTGATTCCTCCACATCCGATGATGTCATGGCACTCCTGCACGACCTCAACCGAACGCAAGGAACCACCTTTCTCATCGTGACTCACGACCAATCCATTGCCCGTGCTTGCCAACGGGTGGTGACCATGAACGACGGTCGCATCGTGTCCGACAACCCAAGAACGCTCGAGGAGGCATAGGGCTGCTGTTGACCGGTGTGTTGTTGACGTTGGGTTTGATGGCGTTTAGCATCGCTGGGCTTTTGGCTTCATCATGCCTTCGAAACCTTTCTCGGCTGCGACGGATTCTTCTCGTTGTCGGAACCACTGCGGACGGTCTCATCGGTTGGCTTATTCTGACGGCGATTGGTGTCTCGTCGCTTCATGCCCTCGGCGGGGGGGCTCTTTTTGCGATTGTATCGTTTACTTACCTCCAGCCCATGCTGGTTCCTCAGCGCTGGTTGATGTGGAGATTGGCCAAAGAAAACATCCGTCGTCGGCCTCGGCAAGCCGTTCTCCTCGTGGCTGGTTTGGTCATTTCCTCAGCCATCATCACTTCTTCTTTGGTGGTGGGCGATTCGTTGGACGCAACGGTGCTGCGCGAGGTTGAAGCCTCGTGGGACGAGACAGATGTGCTCGTTGCCGGGTTTGACCAGAGCACCGGCCTGCGCGTCGAATTTGACCAAGACCTTGCAGAGCGCACATGGGAGCGAATTCAAGCCGATCCGACCCTTTCCTCGGAGGTTGTTGGTCGTCAATACGGTGCAGTCAACGTGGTGAGTTTGTCAACAAACAGTTCTCAGGCGGAACCAGCCGTCAGTTGGTTCGCAAGAGATGCGGCCGTTGATGCAGAAGGGATATGGTCGCCGTTGGGCACCAGCAATTATCGATACATCGATCTCCAGACCGCCAACGACGGTGCCTTGGTGCCACAAATCGCCGTGAACAAGGTGGCCAGCGAGGCGCTTGACGTGGTCTCTGGTGACCTCCTCACCATGGGTTATCACACCACATCGGACGGTGACCGAATACGACAGGAATCCACCGTCCAAGTGGCGACTGTTGTGGCGCAAACAGGTCAGGGGGCCTCAGCAGGCACGCAATCTCCAGCCGTGTTTACCGATTTGGCTACGGCTCAACAGCTCACAGGGAGTGAAGGTCGCCTGAACCGAATGTCCTTATCGCTCCACGAAGACATCTCCTCCGAAGCGTACGACAAGGTTATGCAACGCCTGACGCAGACCATGGCTGAAGAAGTGACCGCCTCGGATGCTGGCCTCAACTTGACCTACGACGACACCACCGCTTCCATCACCCTGTCCAGCACGCAAGGACTCGGGCGTCTATCCGCTCAGGACATTGTGGCGCTCCGTGAAAACAAAACCGGCTTGCTGCCCAATACCACGTTGCTTGAGGTGTTGCAAGTCCCCCTGATCGACGCTGTTGTTGAAGGAGCACCGCTCCTCTCCCTCGCCGATGGGGACATCACGGAACTTCACGGTACACAGACGGCTGTTTGGCACAGAGGTCCAGGTGGTTTTGGGGTTGAGCATGTGGCCAACGCTTCAATCTGGGTGTGGCAGGTCGAGAGTGGTGACCGTCTTCACGACGTGGTGTACCATCGGGACGGCCAGCAAGCCCTTGGGGCCCATGACAACGGTTTGGTGTTGGCCTCAACAGCCCAGATTGACGATGAAGATGCAGGAAGCGTTTCCGGTGAAGGCCCCTACGTGGCCGCTGAATGGTTCGATGAGGGCTGGGTGACCGTCTTGGCCGATGACGATCGGTTTGAACTCCAAGGCTTCAACCAGGGTTTGGAACGAACGTTCTCTCATGAGGTGGATGTTCCTCGGCCTTCGACGGTGTTGCAGTATGAATTGCAGGTTCACGACGAGCGTCTTCTCCTCGGGATTGAAGGACTCCTTGAAATGCGTTGGTACGAGGTTCAGATCACTCCAGTCAATCTCTTGCTGGACGAAACCGATGCACCTCCAGAAGAGAACGGATCTGTCACGCCACCAGAGGTTTGCAACGGACATGCGATTGCAACCGGTCCTCACGGCCACATCTGGTGCTCTGTAGAAGGTGGTCTGGCCTTGGTGTCTTCGGATGATGAATCGGTGGTTGGTTTGAGGTTGCCGTTCTTGTCCGACGCTCCCGGGTTTGGAACGTTTCCACAAATGCTGCTGGCTTTCGGTGGTCAAGGAATGGCCGCCAACGTCGACGAAGGCAACGTGTCCATTTCCCCCCGCTTGAGTGCCTTGGCTCTCAACACGACATCAAACATGTCGTTCACCGGGTTGGTTCCTTTCGCCTTTGGCAACGATACAGCGACGTCTCTTGTTCCTTCAAGCGAATACACGTCCCTTCCCGGCCTTGATTCCCTCAGTGAACTGGAAGCCCTGGTTCTGGGCGTGATTTCGCTGGAGGATGCTGAAGTCTTGGCTCTTGCAGAGGACGATGAACGATCCATCGTGCTGATTCAATCCAACACCAGTGGGTTTGTTGTGGGTGACGATGCCCTTGAACGGCTCACTGCATGGTTTGACGAACGAAGCACACCAGCCGACATGGGGTTGGAAATGAGCGCAGTTAAACGGGACGCTGCTGAGCAGGCCGAGGCATCATCTGGTGTCCTTTCCGCCATGTTTCTCGTGTTTGGCTCGTTCACCATAGCAGCAGGTGTCTTGCTTTCCCTGACGATTATCATGCTCCTTGCTGATGTTCGCAGGAAGGAGACGGCTGTGGTCCGAGCGGTCGGCCTCCAGCAGAGCGATGCTCGAGCCATGTTCGTTCAGGAAGGGTTGCTTTTGGCGATGATTGCCGGTGCCATTGGGGCCATCATTGGGTTGGTGCTCGCATGGATCATCGCCGTAGGTTTCACGTCCATCTTCAGTTCGGTCGGAGCCCAAAAGTTCGCCTTTTCATTCACCGTGGATTCGCTGATTGCTGGGTGGGTGTGGGGCACCCTTCTGGCTTATGTTATGCTTGCATCCTCCGCCATTTACAACGCTCAATTGAACATTGTTCAGGCCATTCGAGGTGCTCGGCCTCGTTGGAACACCAGCGTTCCTTGGGGGTTGTTGCTGATGCAAGTGTTGGCGCTTGGCGGTTTGTTTTTGTTCCTCGGTCTCCTTCTCTTGACGGGCCGCTCAACAGGATTTGCTTATGCACTGTACGTGTTGTCTGGGTCGCTCATGCTTTTGGCGGTGACTCCTGTGATCACGTGGCAAACCCCGCTTTGGTTGAATCGAAAGAACACCGTCTCGCAACGCTGGGTGCGCCATGCGCCTCGAAACACATTGGGCGCTGTTGGGGTTGGGTTTTTGCTTTGGACCATGGCGTTGGCACCGTTTGACCCGATACGTTCGAGCATGGAACCCAATGAACTGGCGTTCATTGTTCTCGGCATAACTCAGGTTGCAGCAGGCGTGATGGTCCTCACCAGCCTTGCTCCACTCTTCGTCAAACGCTTGAGCAAGTCGCGATGGGTGACGAAGCGGGCCGGGCCCATCGGTGCTGTGGCTTTGGCCCACCCCTTGGCGGCGCCTTGGCGTTCTGCTGTCGTGATGGGAATGTTTTCCATCACCATGTTTTCTGTCGTCGTACTGTCGGGTTACACCGCACAATTTGACACCTACTCCACCGGGTTTGTTGAGGAGGCAGAAGGCGAGTTCGAATTGATGATTGCTTCCAGTCGTTCAAGGCCAATCGACATTGACTCCGATCCGGATTCGTGGGGTCTTGACGCCGACCTTGCAGAACAAATTGATGCGGCTGGGCGCGTAGCACGAGCAACGGCTTTCCTTGAGGACGATGAAGGTCAACGCATTCCTTACATCCTTCGCGGCGTGGACAGGGGGTTCATTGAACACGGCGGCCTACCACTCTATGCCTGGGATGGCGCATTGGGTTCGACTTCCGACGATGCTTGGGAATCCATTGGCCGCTTCAACAACATCGTGTTTCTTGATGCTTCATTCGGTTTGGAATCGGCGGCGGATGGAAGCGGATTGTCTCCGATGCAGTTGTCCATTGGAGACGAGATCACCATCGTTGATTTTTCCAATCCAAAGAACACCCTTCGTGTGACCGTTGGAGGTTTCCTTGAACAATCATCTTACCTCTTTTCGCCGGGGGTTTGGATGGCATCAGATTCGGTGACCGGTCAATTCAGCGGCGAGGTGACAAGAATGTACGTGAGCCTTGCAGACGATGCTGAACCCTTTGATGCGGAGTATTCGAAAATTGATGTATCAGGTCAAGGAAAATCTCCCGACGTCAGGCGAGCTGCTCTTGAACTGGAGGACGCTCTCCAACAGGCCCTGGTGGATGATGGAGTGGTGGTTGACACGGTGGTGGAAGACATCATGATCATTCAGGGGTTGGTGTTGGCCATTCTCGCGTTGTTCGAAGGTTATCTTGCGGTTGGACTGATCGTCGGAGTTGCTGGAATCGGTGTCGTGACGGTTCGAAACGTCAGTGAACGGAAACGAAGCGTTGGCATGTTGCGAGCCTTGGGCTTCCAACGGCGTCATGTGTTGGGCGTCTTTGTCATCGAGGTAACTTGGTTGGCCGTTGTTGGGTTGTTGAACGGGCTGTTGATGGGGTACGGCTTCCATCGCATGTTGTATGAATCCATTTGGGCCGAACAAGGGGCCGCTTTCTTGTTCCCTTGGGGGAGAGTTCTTGCCTTGCTGTTGGGATGTTGGCTTGTCGTGCTCTTGGCTACCATGGCTCCAGTTCGCAAGGCAGCGAACATCCCTCCGTCTGCAGCCTTGCGGAGTGCTTAGGTTGAATCTTGTCGTGTGGATTGCGTTCAAACCCTCGTGCTCATCGGCGATCAACTCACAACGGAGATTGTTCTTGGATAACAGGGGATGAGGGATAATAATTTGAAATAAAACAAGTGGCCTATAGTATAAATACCACGCATGTTGTAGGGTGACGCACCGAACCTTCGGGGGTATTGACATGAAGAATATGACAGCAGTTGTTTTGGCGCTGTTGATGATGACGAGTTATCTCGCTGTTGTTGACATGACCGAATTTGAAGAACCTTTGGCCGAAACACAGGAAACCAGCGCTCGTTCGGGCGCTGACCCCAGCGTGTTGGCCATCACCACACCAAAAGAAACCGTTTGCGATCTGAATGGATGCCGCAACACGCTTGAAGTTGGTCAAACCACGACATTTTCTGCTTACATCCAAAACGTAGGCGACGCTGCAGGCGATGATCTCGCTTACTCCGTGACCGTGTACCTCACGGACTCCAGCGGTGCTGTGGGCAACATCGCCCAGGACGCCAACGGACAAGACCTCATGTGGGAAAACCTCGATGCCATGTGCGACGACGGAAGCGTCTGCGACTTTGACTCGACCTCCACCCCTCACCCCTTTTCAGCCAATGCCTACTTGGGCGGTGGCAAGCTCACCCTCCAACAAGGCGGTGCTGACATTGAATGGACACCTTCAGAAGGCAACTACATCCTGCAAATTAGCGTTTCCAGTTTGACCGATGCTGACGTTGCCAACAACGTTGAACAAATCGACATCATCGTTGCCGATTGGGCCGATGTTGAGGTCGACCTCTCATGGGATTCAAGCCCAGATCAAGACAGTTACACCCTCCCTCAAGCCGACTCCACGGCATTCTTTACCCTCTCCGTGACCGCTTCGGGATCCGATACGTTCGACCCTCGAAACATCGAGGTTCGCTTGGCATTGTCCGGTGACGTCGAATCGGCTCAAGGCAACTTGAACGGCAACAGCATCAATCTAACAGAAAACGCTGGCATCACCGTGATTGAGGCAGGCACTAGTACATCTGTGGAGGTCTTCTCCAACATCACCGACCCCAACGCTACGGTTCAATCCAACCGCAACGTCGTCGCCTACCAAAACACCTGGACGTTCGTAGGGTCAGTGACCGTTGACGGTAGCAACAACGATTCCAGAGTGACCATCGACGCAGAGCTTCTCAGCTACACGCTTTATGGTCAGTTCGATGAATGCGTTGAAACCTTTGTAGAAACGGATCCCACGACCCAGGAAGAAACCACAACGACCTACAACAACTTCTGTGAGGTCGACCTCAACAACGATGACCGTCCGGGAACGGATGAAGATTCCATTGCTGGAACAAAATCAACCTACCACGACATCGCCGTGTCCCGTGTTGGTGTTTACCAAGGATACAACGCTGATGGCACCGGTCTTCCCTCCTCGTTCGTTGAAGCAGGCAGCGGCCAAGACCTCAATGTCGGTGTTTCTCGCCTCTACGCCGAAGTCCAACACCGTGGAAGCGATGCTCAAAACTCCTACGGATGGAACGTCATGTACAGCGTGACCAAGGACGGCGAGAACGTCGCCAACGGCACCGTGAACGACTGCACCAGTGGATTGGAGATGAGTTACATGCACCAGCCTCTCGGTGGACAACCAGGTGCGTCCTTGACCGGTTTCGTTTGTGTTGAAGTCACCCTCTCTCCGGGAGAATACGAATTCAACGTGGAAATCATGATGGACGATCGTGGCAGCACCCCTCCAGAAGGACCGGGTTCATGGTCGGGTGCATTTGATGCCCGTTCGAGCAACAACGACGCACGCATGGTCGCTGGCGTTGTCAACAACCTCCCTCTCATCACTTCCTTCGAATTGGTGACGGAAGGTGAATTGGTCGTTGGAATGGAAGGACTTCTTGAATTCAGCGTTAACGCCTTCGATGTCGATGATCCGTCCGGCTCAGGATTGATGTTCAACTTCACCAACCAATATGGGGCCTTTGCAGGTTGCCAAGGCAGTGCTGCAGACGGAGCCACGTTGTGTTCCACCCCGTTGACCAACGAGTACGTGGGCAACCTCGCCGTCAACGTGGTTGTCACCGACGCTCACGGCGGCGAAGTCAGTTCATCCATGATGCTCAACGTTTGGAACTCTGCTGTTGGAACAGCCACCAGCACCGCAGGCGTTGAACTCTCTTACCCTCTGGAGTATTTCGCCAACAGCCAATTTTCCATCACCACGTTTGAGGATGTTGACTTGGCCAACTACGCAAGTGTCGTGCTACCGGGGTACACCGGTTCCTACGATGCTGTGGCTGCCGTGAACTACGTTCCAAGCACCACGTTCGCATCTGCTGACGTTCTGTCGCAATCCCTCACGCTGACCGTGGACAACACACTCGGGGCCACATCCTTGTGGTACATCGACAGCAACAACCGTTGGATCCTCTTCGACGGAACCTCTGCCGAATCAGGACCGACTCAGATGGAGTTCAGTTACACAGTCCCAGCCAACTCTCCAGTTGTTCCAGCGGGGACGTTCGTGATGATGGGCGGGCAACTGGCCCAAGCCACCATTCCAACGGCAACCGTGAGCGGCTTCTCAGTCAATTCCTTGCAAGCTGGTGCCATTGGCATCTCTTGGGACATCACTGGAACCCTTCTCGCCTCTGACAACGTCCGAATTTGCGTCAGTGACACACCAGGCGTTGGCCTCCCCGAATGCGTGAACGAATTCAACACCACAGTGCTCGATACGGAGCGCTCCTACACCTATTCAGACCGTGATTTGGCGCACGGCACCGTGCTGCATGTTAACGTGGCCGTGTGCAACGACCAAGGCTGCTCAACCGCAGGTATGGGTACAGCAACGGTCGACCGTGAGGTTGAAGGCGATGTTCGTGCCACCAACTTGCGTGTCAACGAAGACGGCGACAATTGGGTCGTCTCTTGGGACATTGAAGGCAACACCGATGACGTCGCCATGTGGCATGTTTGTTTCATGCGTGCTGAGGCCTTCACGGCTGCCAACATGCCCTCTGACTGCCCTGACAGTGTCATGGGTCCCGATGCCACAACGCTGACCATTGCCAAACCCGGCGTGGCTGGTACGTTCACGTACTACTTCACGGCTGTTCCCATGGACAACTTGAGCAACATGGATGCCCAGGGTCAGATGAACAGCATCGACTACTTCCGTGCTTCTGACAACACCAACACGGACGACAACAACGGAACCGTTGGTGACACCGGTGACGCTGCCTCGTCCGGTATCCCTGCTGCTGCTTGGGGCGCCATTGCTGGCGTCATCATCGTGGCTTTCGTGGTTGGTGCATTCATCCTCTCCCGAGGCGATGGTGAAGGCGGCGACGACGAGAAGTGGGATTACTGATCGGTGAACGACCAACCACCCCCACCTCACAGAGGTGTACAACACCAGAGGGGGCGTTATGGCGCCCCCTCCGGCTTTTTTCTCATCACCACTCTTGCGGTTGCTCAAATGTTGCATCCAAGGAATGGCGCAATGCCTTTCTTGCTTCATCAGTTCGTGGCCGTTGCCTTCTCCTAGCTTGATGCAGAGCTAACCGAAGATCGTCCACTCAGCTGAGTTCTGAATGCGGAACGGCCTCAACCATCAACGTCTGTAACCCGACTGACCGGTTTTGGCGATGGTGTTGTTCGGATGTAAACCTCTTCCCCTGGTGACCTTCATGTGTCGGGTGCAAATTCTCTTGATTTCGATGGTAATAACCCAAATTTTGTATATCAATTTTCCGTGGGAGGCCCCGCCATTCTGGATGAATTTTTTGAGGTGTAACGACATCTTCATTTTGTGTAACAAATTGCAACGAAAACTACCCCTAGGGTCTCATAAGATGGTATTTATTCAATTGCAAAGAGTGGTGAGGTGTCATCGTCCCAAACATTTTGCACCCGAATTAATATAAGTGGTGTAAGTAGTGGGGTGCTTTGCATACAGTCCGTATGGGGGAATGACCAATGTTGGGAAACAAGAATAAGAAACAGAAAACCGTCTTCGGCGGTATCGGAATTGCACTACTGTTGTGCGCGTTGATGGTGCTCATGCCAATGAGTGGATACGTGGACAACACAAGTGCTGAAGTTGAGTTTGTGGAAGCAAGCACAACGGAGGATGATTTTTTCAGCCTCCCCGAGCGCATCGCTGAAGCAGACTATGAACTAAACCCTGCCCTTGAGCTACAGGGCATGCGTGATGAGACGACCAAAACGTACCTGAATGAAGACGGTACGTTCTCGCAGATCGTGACGAGTGAACCTATTCACTACTACAACGACGAAGGCGTTTGGTCTGACATCAACCTGAACATCCAAGCCCGTCCTGACGGCTGGGCTGTGACCGAAAACTCGTTCACGACCATGTTCGCCCCCGAAGCAGCTGGCGGGATGGCTATCCAGGCCAACCAGTTTGTTGACCCGATTTACTCCGGTATGAACCCCATGATCGTGGGGCTCGATACCCTCCAAAACGAACCTTTCGTGATGGAATCTGCTCCTGCCCACACCGGCGTTGAAGTTGGCGGAAACGTCATCCGATACCCGCTCGCAGACGGCATGAACCTTGACTACACCGTGCAATCCACTGGTGTCAAGCAAAACCTCGTGCTTCGAGAAGCACCGATCATCCCTGAACACATCAATTATTTCGGTTTGAGTGAAGCCATGGTGTTGCCAGTTGGTTACGCCCTCTACTCTGGAGAAACCCTTGTTGGTGAAGAAATCTTGACCACCCAAGACCCTCTCCACATCCGCAACCTCGAAACCGGAGAACTGCTTGCTGAAATCCCCGCCCCAGTGGTGGTTGAATCTGGCGATGCAGAGCCATACACTGGCACCTTTGTGGTGCGTGCAAACGGCCCGAGCATCCTTCTCGTTACCCTCGTCGAAACCGATTGGCTCCTCTCCGAGGATCGCGTCTACCCCCTCGCCATTGACCCAACGATCAATGTAAACTCGGCTTCCGGCGGCTACTGCTACATCTACTCTGCATCGTGCTACACCAGCACCACTCGTTACCACTATCGCAGTTACGGCACCTACTACTACGTGCCATGGAACAAGTTCACGTTCACCTCAGCCAACTCCCTAGCGCAAGGTGCTACGATTGACAAGATCGAATTCCGCAAATACATGGCCTACGCCAACGCTCAAAGCGTGAACTTCAATGTGGTCGTCCTTGAAGAGTGTGGTCAGGACGTGCGTTACAACTACGGCATCACCACCAACGCTTGCAATGGAAACCCCATTGCCAGTTCGAAGATGGTTACCGGCTACGGCAACTCCAATGCCCTTTCCCTTCTCTCCTCGATCGGCAACTCCCCAACAGCCGCTACAGTGGGTTCAACCGGGACCGGCTGGAAAACCGTTTCTTTGTGCAGCACCTCCACGACCTGCAACGTCACTACCGACGGTATTGGTCACATCAAGGAAGCCCAAGCCAACCTCACGACCGTTGGAATCGGCGAACACTACAACTCCAGTTCGTACTACAACACCCGCGCATCAGCCACGGGATCGACCAACTCTCACATCCGTATCGTCTACTCCGGAGGTACCGATCCTGACGCCCCAACCGCCAGTTTCACGCCTTACACAGGAATTGACTCGTACATCGAAGGCGAGCGCACATTCTTCACTACGCTGACCGATATGTCCGGTATCGACACCACCACAGCTGGCGCACCTTCTCTCCACTACTCTGTTGACAACGGCGCCACATGGTCCTCGACCACCTACGGGCTTGGCACCAACAGTGAATTTGATGGCGGCGAACTTGTGTCCGTCGGCACCTGCGGTACCTCGGACAGCCAGTGCACCTTCAAGGCACGAACTCCCGCTTTGGAATACGGCGACCAACTCCAGTACTACTGGGAATTCCAGGACCTGGCGCCCACGACCCAAACACCTGCTGGGCCAAACACCGGATTTGAACCCGCTCGTGTTGGGAACCAGTCCACGCCCACGCCTTACACCGTCGACATCGTTGACCCCGAAGATGCTCCTGCTGACCACAAAAAGATGACCACCTTGTCCACCGATGTGCACGCAAGCAGCCAATTCACGCCTCAAGGATTCTTCGACCGTCAATTGACCTACTACGCTCACAGCAACGAATACTTCTTTGAATTCGATACATCTGGCTGCGGTACCGGTTCGCAACAGTGCTTCTACACGTCAACTTCTACCTTTTACGCCAACTGGTTGCTGCGCTGGAACAACAACGTTCCAACCGGCTCCTACGGCATGAACTCCGGTTCAACCTCCGGTAACATGGAACTCCGTGCTACCGACGGTGGATACTTGCAGATCAACGCCGCCGACGGCCCAGGAATGAACCTGATTTACCACTACGACAACGCCACCAACGAATGGGGCACTGTCGGTGTTGACACAGAGACCGGTATCGACACCATCCTCACCGGTGGAAGTTCGATGACACAATCTGTGTCGTACGGATACACCTCTGCATACAAATTCTCCATCCCAGGAGACATCACTGGTACCTTTGGTAAGCACACCTTCAATGCTACCGGGTCGTACATTGACAACTCCACCGGCTCCAACGTCACCATGTACAATGCAAACCGCATGTGCGTAACCACCAACGGATGGTATTACTTCTACCGCGCTGGCACCTACGACCGCTGCACCTCTGCTTACTACATGATTTACGGATCAACCACCAGCTACCGCTGGTCCGGATTCGCTCTTGGGTCGGGTTACTACGGCCGCCAAGCCACCTCCGGAACGATGACCTACAAGGTTGGCAACGTCGCACCGACACCCGACACCTTCGCACCAGAGTTCATCCACTCTGCTCTGGGAGACTCCCATTCGGGAACACGGGTCGTTTCAGTGCAGATCATTGACGCTGGTGACCCTTCCTCCGGATTGAACACCACCGAGACTCCAGGTGTCGGACCCACGATGTACTACCGAGTGACGCCTGATGGCGGCACGGTAGGCTCATGGAGCTCCGTTCTCATGGACGCCCAGGGCGTCTCTGACCCGGCCGATTGCGCTCTCTCAATGTGCACATGGACTGCTGACATTGAGGATCTCGAAGTCAACGACAGCGTGGATTACTACTTCACGGCCAAGGACACATCTACGGTGAGTTCCACGCCCAACGCCAACACCTCATCCACCTTTGACTTTGCACGTGGCGACCCCAACAAGGTCCTCGTGGTCGAGTGGCGAGACCGCTCATACTACTACACCTACGGGCCTATGTGCACCGTGCAGGCTCTCTTCTACGACGTGACCAACGAAATCGAATACAAATACGATTCCAACTGCCGCACGACCTACAACTCCTGGTCGATTGGTTACATGGACCAAACCCGACAAAAGGGTGACAGCATTTTGTTCTCCTCGTCGACAAGTTACAACAACAACCCCGGCCACCAGCCTACATCCAACAACTACCGAATCCAGACCAGTGCTACAAGTCACGGCTGGGAATCCTTTGACCTTGGTTTGACCGAAGTGGCCAACGCCAACACAGCGTTGTCCGGCACATCCGGTGGTACACCATACACCTACTACTGCTGGTACTACTACTCGTCTTACCAGAACCAGTGCAACGCCAACGTGGACATCCCCGCTGGCTTCGAGTTTGATTACTTCGGCACAACCTACGACGGTGACGACACCAACGACCGAATGCAGATCGGCCGCCAAGGCTACATGTACTTCATTGACAACGGCAACACCAACGTTGAGCGTGGTATTTGGACCTGGCATAACCCACAACTGCCTTACAGCAGCAGCTCCATTGCTCGCCCCGGTCTGATCGCACCGTTCTGGTCGAACTACAACAACTACTACTGTTTCACCACCAGCACCTCGGACTGTTCCACCTACTACCGCATCATGCCCTACGAAGGCAAGGGAACCGACGTTACCGCTGACATCACTGCTGACCCCAACTGGGATCTCACCGACAGCCCGATTCGCATCAACCCAACCAACGACTACCTCGTTGTTTCGTCAGACTTGACGATTCAGCCCGGTGTGGAAATTCTGATTGCACCCGGTAAAGGAATCTCCTTTGACGGCGCTTGCACCCGTTTCACCGCCATTGGTAACGAATCGAGCCCAATCAACTTCACCGGCATTAACAACGGCGAGTGGTTGGGTATGTCCTTTACCGACGACTGTACCACAGCCGCCGGAACCGACGACCGACACCAGTTCAGCCATGTCAACTTCAACAACACCACCGACGCCGTGTTCCGCGCTGGATCTCGCCATAACGGGCAAGGTCCTTCATGTGGAACATCAACCGCTGACTGCAACGCAGGAAACTTCACACTAAGCGACGTGACCTTCTCAAATGTTGGATCCGTCTTTACTCACGGTAGCGGGCAGGGTACGGTCATCACCATGACCGACTTCAGCATCAGCGATGTTGACGAATCATGTTTCAACCTCCCTGAGGACAGCATGTTGACGCTTATGGAAGGAACCATGACCAACTGCAACACCGACGGTGGAACCAGCGATGGTGCCGTTGTGAGCGTGGCCAATTCAAACGGCGACGGCCTCCTCCACATGGAGAACGTCACGGTGACCAATGCGTACCAGAACTTCATCGATGTTGACCTCGAACACATGTTCCTGTCCAACGTCTCGGTGACCAACGCAGCATCCAGCCTTTACACCATGAAGGCCATCGACCACACGCCCAGTCAGGCCACTTCTACGGCTTACTTGTTCAACGTCGACGTGCCCAACTACGGCATGGACTCGAACATTGACGCCATGGAACACTTGACCCTCCACGACGTGGATTTGGCTGACAACAACCTCGTGATGCGCCCTGGTGGTGCCTCACAAACCGGAGCTGGTCCATCGAGTGCAGATGCCATTATCGACACACTCACCGTCGGTGACCTCACCATGGCTCGTGTCCATCCCGGCACCTTTGATGACCTCACGGCCGGAGACGTTACCATGTCCGGAAACGCCATCACCTCTGAAACGATGAGCATGGGCAATTTCGACATTGGTTCCTTTGGCATCACTGGCTGCGGCTGGACCTTGATCATGGACACACCATCGTTGGACGCATTCAAGTCCTCTGCATCGTGTTCCAACTCGAAGAACACCGCAACAATCAACGATGCAACCTTCAACCACGGTTCATTGACAACGGATGTCATTGACGGACGAAACTCGATGATCACCGTTGGAGAGTCCACCATCACCTCGACCACCGCCAACGTGTCGACCGATGTTGGAAAGGCTCGCTCCGGTGCAGACCTTGTGTTGATCGACGTTTCCTTGAACGGGAACGACTGTGCTGACGAAAACGGTTCTACGGGCAGCTGTTCCGTTGATGTTGCGACCTCAACGTCCAACCCGTCGATGGTCTACTACGGTGGCCTGGCTACTGTTCGCCTCTATCGAGTTGTCAACTCAGCCCCAGTCTGGAAGGGCGACCACGTTGTGACCACCACCCTCGTGAGTGGCACGACCTCTGAACTCTTCCAAGTTGGATCGCACACAACCGACGCCAACGGCAACGCCAGCGTATGGGTTGTTGTGGCTGACAGCGACGGTACGACCTACGAGGACCACATCCTCCGTGCATTCGGAACCGCTGGACAAAACGAGACATACCCCAACGATTGGGCCGTTACCTCCTTGGCCAGTTCATGGTACAACGACTCGTTCACTTGGGGCGACCACCTCAGCCTTGAGTTGACACCGGTCCCGATCTCGTTCAACGACCCCAACTTGGACTGCCAGACCTTGGTCAGCGACCCAGCATGGTCCAACATCAGTGCCAACTACAACGCTGCTACGAAGTTGTTCACCTTTGACGACACGACGCTCAACGTGGCGGCCGATCTCTTGTTGGACGGCTGCGGTATCGTCCTCAACGGTGGAAAACTGCAATTCCAGAGTTCGGCTACCAACAGCCCAGTCATCACGATGGCTGATGGAACAGGTAACTTTGCCGGTTTCAAGGGTTCCATCCTTGCTGACGATGGTGGAAGCAGTGGCAACAAGGCTATCATCCGTTCGATCTCATCGACGTATGGACTGAACTTGGACATTCAATCCGGCTCCTTGACCCTTGACAATGCAGAAATGCGAGATGTGGCCCAAGATGCTACCATGGACGCTGCTTTGTACATCGGAGAAGGTGCAACATTGACCATGCTCAATGGAGCCACCATCTATGGTTCAACGGCTTCATCCGATGACATGGCCACGGTCAGGCTTGACGGAGGAACGGCCAGCATCACCGATTCTACCATCCAGAACGCCGACACTTCAGGAACTGCACTCTGGATTGAAAACTCTCAGCCAGCCATTAACGGCATCACCGTCAAGGGCTCTGCAGTTGGTATCATGTCCTACAATGCCGCCCCACAAATCGAAGGATTCACCTCCAGTGGAAACACCGTTGGTGTTGAAACCTACGGCGGTATGTCCCTCCCTACCATCTACCGGAGTTCCTCTCTGTCAGGCCAGGCAAACGGTTGGACCACCTATGAGTTCGACATGTCGAACTACTTGAGTGAAGGGGATTATCTCCAAATTGGTGCCAATTCTATCTACGGCGGCGGTAACGCCCACCCTTCGTACAACTACGCATCAAGCAAGTACTACTTCATCACCGACCGATACAACGTACAACTTGAGGACGACAGTGGCAACGTGTGGAACGTGACCAGCAACGACCAGACAGGATACTACCCTTACAGTTCATCGGACCCCGCTATCAGCAACGCTGAAGTTGGCTCCTACAACGGTGGTACGGGCGGTGCTCCTTCATGGCATTGCAACTACTACTCGATCGACTATGGACCAAACTACTTCCGTGAAGGGTACTACTACATCATGCACCGCATGTGGTTGGGCAAGTCCTCCTACAGCTCCTACGACAAACCCGATGAATTCGGATTTGCTTGGGAAGGTGTCGATGGATTGACACCCACCGGAACAAGTGCCTACCCGTACCGATACTGGGGATACTATTCCCCATCGTTCTACTTCAACGGTGTCTACAGTCCTCCAGAAGGACCCAACGGACAACCAACGAACGGACCTGGACAACCTGGTAACATCGGCAACCCACTCAGCTACGCTTCGGGTGGATACTACAACAACTACGGTGTCTGCTTGGACTATGCCTACACGTACTACATGCAGAGTGGACAAGGTGCTCGTTTGACCATGCCTATCGTGGACATCTCCGCCAGCAACATCACCAAGGTGTCGCTCTGGGTTGACGTTCTTCACCGAGGCAACGACAACTACCAAGACCGTTACGAGTTTGTTGCACGCGCAGGAAACGATCCTGGGGAACTGGGCGACTACCTACGCGAATCCGGTACCCCCTTGTTCGCCAACGGCACCATCACGGATGCCGACTACGGAATCGATGTCGGTGGCGCATTCGCCGCTGGTGTCTTTGACAACATCACGGTGACGGCGCCAACCTACGCCGGTTTGCACGTGACCGGTCAAGCCGCCTCTTCGTTTGACGGACTTACCGTCACCGATGGTGATTACGGTGTCCTGATCGGCTCAGCTGGCTCGGGAAGCTTCCATCTCAACAACCTGGACCTTGACGACCAAGACCTCGCAGGTATCTACTACCTCAGCGACCTCACTGGTGACGTCACCGGTTCGATTGAGGGTTCTTCGGGACCTGCGTTCAAGTACGGTACCGGGACCAGCAAAGACATATCGTTCAGTGACATATCCATTGAGGACAACAGTGTTGGAATTGAGGCAGGTGGATCGGGTGATTTCACCCTAACCAACGTGACCATGAACAACACGGCTGATGTCGATATCTCCGGGTCCTCCACCATGGACTTCATTGAAGGCACAGTAAACACCTCCATCGTGTCCGTGACTGGCGCTGGCCAGTTCAACCGACAACGGCTGGTCGACATCACGGTTCAGGCCAATGTCTCCTCGAACACCACCAACATTTCGGATACACTTGTGGTCCTGAAGGACAACAACGGTGCTGTACAGGCACAAGCTGAAACCGGTACCAACGGTGTTGCAGAAGGACTTACCTTTACGACTCAAACGGTTGATTCATCTGGTCTTACCGTTCTGAGCACAACTGGTTACGAAGCTGTTACGGTAGCGAAGATCGGGAACTACTACTACACGTCATCAAGCGATAACAACGGAGATTTCCGATACGACTTCCACGACATGACGTTGGAGGACAACTCAGGACAAACCTCTACGATGTACCTTGAAGATACGTTCACGGCTCGTCTCTGCTACGGCTTCTCGTCCAGTTCCTACATCTTCCAGGAAACATGCGCAAGTGGTCTATCAACGAGCCAATCTCGAACATACAGCAACGGCTTGGTTGAATACGGATACTACTATTCCCACGACGATTCCGACCTTGCTGGTGAAACGGTGATGATGGACTCTCCGTTCTTCTATCTTGACAACGGCAACCACAACTGGAACGGTAGCACATGGATTTCCACCGCATCCTACGACTACTACGGTACCAACCTCATGTACATGCGCAGCAATTCCGACACCAACGTGTATTTCAGCGATTCATCCGTGACCGCTCTGGGAGTTTCTGATTCTGGCGACAACCAAGGATTCTCCCTTGGTCGACTGTACAACCCAATGGATCTTGTGATGAACAACACCACCATCTCAGGACTTGCTGTTATCTACGGTTCCATGGCGTACAAGTACACCTGGAGCTCCACGAACCACCACACGCTTGAAGAATTCCAAGTGACCAACAGCACGTTCACTCACTTCCGTGGATACCGTGATGGAACCAGCCTCAATTACGAGGATTCGTGTATTGCCATGACCGGTGGTGACGGTGCTGTCATTGCCGATAACAACTTCGACAACTGCATGATTGGTGTCTTGATGGACCTGTCTCCGTATTCTTACTCGCACTCCCGCAGCGAATACGGTTCCGACAACCTCACCATCAGTGGAAACACCTTCGTCAACGGTGGCGAAGTTGCCGACATCTACGGCGACCCCAACAACAATGTTGACGGTCTCGTCGTTTCGGGCAATACCATGAACCCCACCAACTCAGGAAGCGGAATTGCCATTCAGAGCGGATCTGCGAAGGACATGGTGATCTCTGACAACACCATCAACAACGCTGCAGACGGTATTTACCTCCGCTCGGTGATGAACTTCACCATCGATGACAACACCATTTCCGGTGTGAGTGATGCCTCAGCAACGGGCATCCTTGTCTACGGCGGAAGCGGTGACGTGACCGACAACACCTTGGTTGACGCAGACGGCGGACTTTACCTCTACCAGATGGAGTCGCCTCCTTCACCTACCTCCGCTCTGTGTGAAATCAGCTCGAACGAATACAGTCGGCAGACCTCCTGTTCATGGACGCTTGCTGCTGGAAAGGAAGCAGCCTTCAATCTTGGAACCGACAGTTGGGGCTATGAGATCAGCATTACAGTGACGTTGCCAAACGGCACCACCGACAGCTGGCCCACCTACACCTTTGGCAGCAACACCAACTACAACCCGTTGACGACCTACACCGCTCCTGGAAACTACACACTGACCGTGAGTGACTCGTGGGGTGACGGTGGTGCAACCATCACTGTTCTGGAGTCAACCTCTGGCTCAACCGGCTACGCTGGACCGTCGATCACCGGCAACACCATCGGTGTCAGCCCTGGACGATCAGCGCCCAACGCACAAGGACTTGTGATGCTGGATTGCGATGGTATTAACATCCAATCTGGAATGAACAACGTAACGCTAACCGACAACGCCATGGTGATCGAAAACTGTGACGTTACCGACACAGGGTCCATCCTCGTGGGTACCGACACTGCTTCCACCAACGGTATCTTTGGTGATGACAGCAACTCGGCCCTCTCGCTGAACGGAACCGACATCAGTGGCTTCTCTACCGGTGTCATCAAGGAAGGCGGTGTTCTGAACATGTTCGGCGACGCTGACATCACAGGTGTCGATTACGCTGTTTACGCCGACGACACTGAAGTGATTGCCATCGACGCCAGTGTTGACGGAGGGTCTGCAGGAACCGGTCTCCATGTTGTCGACAGCGACAACGTGTGGGTCTATCCAATGGACGCATCCGGACTTGTTGGTATGTACGTCGAAAACACACCGTTCCGCTGGGACGGTGGTGAATCCGACGCTACGACAACCTTGTCGGTTGTTGATGCCATCGGCAGTGTTGAGAACATGACCTGGTCAACCTCCACAACGCAGATTGACGCTGGTTCAGGTTCGCATGTCACCTCGATTGGTAACACTTTGAACCCAGCAAGGATCAACGTGCACACCTCGGCTGTCATCGACGAAGCCAACCTCTTGTCCATGGAAACGAACCATCTCGGTGCCGCTCCAGCCAATGAAGTTGCATTGCTCTTGACCTCCACGGACAACGAGCGTGCTTCCTACGTGTCGACAAGCTTCCAGCCTGAAGTCATGACCGTTGACGGATCCAACGACGATTGGGTTGGCGGCAATGCTCTCAACCCCGCTGGATTCGCCATGCCAGGTAACATGAGCGGTGACGGAACAGACGATTTCCTTGTGACCTACATTGAAGGCGACGGTATCTACTTCGGTATGACCGGAGCTGACCTGTCCACCTCTGACGTGATGATTTACCTCAGCGTCGACGGCGGTGGCAGTGATGTTGGCTACAACGGACTCGGCGGTGCTCACAACCTCCCATTCAACGCAAATTACGTGTTGTGGGCAGACAGTGAAGCCTCCAATGACCTGTACAGTTACGGCTTCCTCGGCTGGGGCCCCTCCAGCCTGAGCACGGCCAACACGGACGTGGACTTCTCCACCTCCGTAGCTGAGATGTACATCCCATGGAGTCGTCTTGGCGGCATGCCCGACCAAATCGACATCGTTGCTATTGTGCAACAAGAAACAACTGCAGACATTGATGTGGTTCACCCCATGCAAACCATTGACGCAGGCACGACCCAACAGAACTTGACCAAGTTCATGACGGTTGAGCTGACCAAGGATGACCTCGCAACCGGTGAACTCGACGATGAAGTTCTGGTCTACCGTTCCTACAAGGGTTCGATCACGCCATCGGCTGCTAAGGAATACAACCTCATGGTCAAGACCGACGCAAATTGCGCTCAAGACTGGGCCATTGTGGAAGACATCTCGGTGGCCACCAACGTGGTCTTTGATTCAGGGTACACAGCTGGCACCGGTGAAACAACCGATGTTCGCTCTACCATTGACATCTTGCGAGCATGTCCAGTTATTGACACGGATGGAACCAACCCGGCAACCGATGGACTGGTTGACTACAGTGTTGATGAAGACTCGAACGCCTACACCTTCAGCCTCACAGATTTGGCTGATGACGTGCAAGACGAAGAGGGTGACTTGACATGGAGCATGACGGAAGGAACGCTTGTGGCTCACGACAACATCTTGGTGGACTGGGTTCAGAACGGACAAAGCGTGACCATCACGCCTCTTGATGACCAATTCGGAACCGTTGTCTTCGCCTTTGAGGTGACCGACAGCAACGGATTGACCGATGACCATAACATCACCTTCACCGTTGACAACATCAACGATGCTCCGGTGATCTGCAACATTGAGCGCAGCGACTGCATGCCAATCCTCTCAGAAGACGATGGCTTCAACAACATCCTGCCCGAAGGCTTTGGCACACACACCAAGTTCCTTGGTGACGTCTCGAACACCACCCGTTCGTACATCCGTGACATGGCCAACGAGCAAGCGCCCACCCGCCAAGTCTACAGTTGGACCGCTATGGCTTACAACGACGACACCACCAACGCCTGTTCCGCTTTCTCTGTGGACATTGACAACAACGAGTTGACCATCACCGAGAACGCAAGCAACGAGCTTGGCGGCACCTGTGACATCGTTATGGGTCTGTCTGACGACGGTGCTGAAAACACTGCAGCAAGCCCATTGACGATCGAGTTCGACGTGTCCCCTGTCAACGATGCACCTGTCATCCTTGATTGGAACCGCACAACCTCGACGGTGATTACGGCCGATAACGGCTCGATTCCTGCTTTGCCATGGTCGATCTCCCTCATGGAAGACGACACCAGTCTGGCCAACCTCACGTACGACATGTCGGCCATCAAGGACGATGTTGATCACGAGATGAGCGACTTGACCTGGACGGTTGAATCAACGGATCAATGTGTGTACACGAACTACTTCACCACGAACATCGTAGGTGACGATCTTGTGTTCACGCTCATTGAAGACGCTACCACCAACGCCAACGATTGGGAAATCGACTACCTGAACGACAACGGTATCCACCAAATCGGACCATCTGGCTCGGAATACTGTCAGATCCGTTTGGTTCTTCGAGACACCGCTGTGGCTCCAAGTTACAACCCCAACTACGGTACCATGGCCATTGCTGACTACCAGCAAGGTGTGGCCACCAAGGAAATCGGTGTGCGTGTTGAAAACGTCCGTGAGCAAGTCCCAGACTATGCCTTCAACGATGTAAGCGGCTTCTCGTTCAACGGCGTGTCCAATGTCATGACCGGCACCTATGTGCCAGTCACTGTGACAGTGGATGCCGGTGGCGACGAAGGACCCTACCGATACGACCACATGTTGGCTGTAACCTTCCACACGGATGGTCACGACGACGTTGAGTTGACACGGTACTACACCGTTCCAGCCTACGGCCAGGACGTTGCCATCACCGAAGATGTGTTTGTGACTCGAGACACCACCCATGTGTGGGTCGAGATGGATGTGCTGACATGTTTGGACAACCCGTGCGACTTGACAGCAAGCACCGCTGATCGCTTCCAGGTTGACGAACCAGCATCTCACTATGCGACCATCAACAACGTGCAAAGCACCGATGCTTGGTCCAAGCCCGGACAATACGGTAAGGACGCAACCAGCACATCGCAACGCCGACCTCTCCTCGAGGACAGCAACTGGTGCAACAACATCATGACCTCACTCGAGATCGCCGATGTCTGCAACCATGCGAATCAGCCTGCCAGTGCGTTCCTGTCAACCGACCAGAACCTGCCCAATGTCGTGGACACCATCGGAGCAAGCTCCGTACCATCGTTCGCACCAAGCCTTGTTGCAGTGTCGTTGGCCGGTCTCTTTGTCGGAGCCCTAACCCTCTCCAGCCGACGTGCTGACGATGAGGAAGAGGTCGCTTCCATGAAGGACGATGAAACTGCAGTCAGCCCTGTGATCGCTACCATCTTGATGGTGGCCATCACCGTGGTCCTCTCTGGTGTCATCTATGTCTGGGCTTCCAGCCTTGCAGAAACCGACGTGAAAGGAGTGCCTCGTGTGACCTTTGATATCGAAGACATCAACGGTGTTGACGCTGACCAAGGTCACTGGCGAATCTCGGTCCAAGCGACCGAGACCGATCTGGCGACCCAAGCAGTGGAAGTCCGAGTGGACTACCCCAACGCTACTGGCGGACTTGAGACCGTGGTTGTCAACCTCGCTGAAAGCAGCGGTGTGTACGGATTTAATCCGTCCAACAGCGATGCCTTCGTGATGTTTGTTGATTCAGTTGACCGTGAACAAACCGGTGAAGACGAGTTCCGCTCGGTCTCGACCTTCAACACCGGTGACACGATCTTCGTGCGAACCCACGCCCCTGACGGCACGCCTCTCGAAGGCGCAACCATCACGCTGACCTACGCCCCTCCTGGTGGCGACGGTGCTCTGTTGAAGACCTTCTCCGGATTGAACTTCAACAAGGCTGTTTGATGACGTTCGTTTCTCGAAGAACGACCTGTCTGGTCCCCTTTGAGGGGCTCTTCGGAGCCCCTCATTGGTGTGTTGTGTAGCAAGGAATGCGAAGCCTTTCAAGCAGAGCCTCTGCTGGAAATGCATGGACAAGTTGCCTCAAGTGGTGGTCTTCGATTGCGACGGTGTGCTGGTTGACGCTGTGAGTTCATGGCGAACACTGCACGATGCCTTTGGTACCGACAACGCTCACAATCTGAATCGCTTCATTCGGGGCGAGATCAGCGACGTTGAGTTCATGCGCTCCGACATCCAAATGTGGAAAGCTGTCCAAGACCCCATCCATCAGGATGAGGTCTTCCGTGCCTATTCGGGCGTCTCGTTGATGCCTGGAGCGAAGGAACTGGTGGCAGATCTGCAAGCTGCAGGTGTGTATGTCGCCATCGTAAGCGCAGGCGTTGATGTCTTTGTGTCATCCATAGCCGCCATGCTCAAGGTCGACGATTGGATCGCCAACGGGTTTGTCTTTGATGACAACGGATACCTCACCGATGAGGGTGTATGCCGGCTTCATGCGACAGGCAAAGGAGCGATCATTACCCGGCTGCTTGACATGCAAGGTTTTGAACCATCAATGTGCGTTTCAGTGGGAGATTCAGAAATGGACCTTTCCATGATGGTGGACGGCAGTCGTTTCATTGGATTCAATCCTTCAAGGCAGAGTTCCACAGACGCTTTTGCTAAGGCCAATGTTCCCGTTGTCATTGAGAAGGATCTTGGGTTGTTGAGGGCAATGCTTGGCCTATCCAAGTCTTGAATGCACGTTGTTCCTGAACGTTCAATCACCTTCCATCGCACAAACACAACTGCGTGATGGCTCTTGCCTACGGCATCAAGCGAACGGTATGGAGACCGACTTGTGGCTTTTGAGGTTGATTACCGTTAGCATGCATGGCTTTGGTTGGAAGCCCAACATACGTTGGTACGAGGTTTGGTCCTGCCATGTACTGGAGCAAACCAATGTGGTCCCCCGGAAATCCACACACTCATGACCATGCACGTGGCCCGTAACAAATATATCCGGCACTTCTCGAATGACCAACCCGTCCTCAGGCTCCGGAGAAAGTGGAGTTTTACCCCCCCATTGTGGGGCAAGGTGACGACGTCGGAGCATTTCTCGCATGGCTTCTACAGGGTCGGCATACGTCACTGTACGCAGGCCAGCTACAAAGTCATCAATGGACTTGCCATGGTAGGAAAGCAATCGAACACCGTGCAGCGAGAAATCACAGGGGTTTCCTACAAATGTCGTCGTGTTGTAATCCTGTTGAATGTCCTTCTCAAATGTGGGTTGAGGTTCAGCTGGACGAACTGCATCATGATTCCCTGGTAACATCAAGCATTCCACCCATTCTGGAAGCAATTCCAACAGCCTCGCGAATTCCGTGTACTGGGCAAACAAATCAGGAATGGCCAATTCTTTTTCCTGATCGGGGTAAATACCCACACCGTCAACACAATCTCCTGACAAAATGAGGTACTTGATGGTCTTGGCAAGCGGGTCGGTATGGAACCAGCGCACCATTTTGTGCCACTGCGCCTCAAGGAATGTTTTCGAACCAACGTGAATGTCCGAAAGGAAGGCTACACTGACACCTTGTTCTGCCGATGCCTTGTTATGGTGAGATTTGAGTGGGAAATGAAGATCGTCCACATAAAAGATATCCCCCGTTTGGCTAAAAGTACCGGAGACGCCCAACACGTCGTCTGGCATCAATCCAGCTTCGATGATGGCTTCTTGGGCACGGTCCCTGTCGTCACCTTTACGCTTGGTAAGCAAGCATGTCATCTCCCCGGTTTCGTCTTCAAGGCCCCAGATCAAGTGGCCGTTTTTTGTGTAGCGGGGTTCATTGACCAACCCAATGGCGACCGCCTTGTTTTCGTATCCCTGGTACCTGGAGGACTCGGCGACCAATCGTGCAATTTCTTGATGCTTGCGAGGGAGTTGAGAATTTTTCACAATCAATTTCCGGATTTGCTCCAATCGGTCGGTAAAACAGGACGTGATGTCCGACATTTTTCCTTCCGTGACGGAGTTGCCTGTGATGTCAAAATGGACGGTAATATCGGAAGGAGCATCGCTCGCATGCATGGAAAAATCCGAATGGTTCCAGTCGGGTAAATTGTTGCGCAGCAAGACATCGATTGGTTCTGGTTCCACCATGGGTGCGACCGTCCGACCCAAATCCGTTGGCGGGGTTGCCATGGATTCCACCACCTCAGGATGCGAAGACATGTCCGTCGGAAGTTGGTTGGGATTGGATGGTGTGTTGCCGGCATGAGCGATCATGGCATCCAATTGTTGAGGACTCAACATGCCGCCCGAGATGTTCAGATCTGTGGCTGTTGCCAACACTTCAAGCGGGTTGTTGAGGGCCATCAACCGGTCATGCACCGAGCGTGGCACCAGCAATTTGAGTTGGCGTAATCGGGTGGCGACCTCAGCCCAATGCTCACCCATGGTTACATGTCGTGTTGACGCTTCAAAAGGTATGTGATGCTCAACATTGGGTTCATTCTTCGTCATCGGTCCATGCGATGTCATCGCTCAGTGAAAAATCAGCCTCTTCTGTGTCTTTTTCCCAAGCTTCGTCCTGCCACGGTGCTCGCTCTTGAGCTTCCATCTCTCGGGCCTCAATGGCGACTTCAAGCGCTTGACGTCGTTGTTCCTCAGCCAACTGTGCTCGGGCGGCTTCTTCATGTTCCTCTCGGGTTCTCACCATCGCATCGTCCCAGCAATCCATAGCGGATAGGAGGGCAAAATGAACGAACCCGTTTTTGTTTTGCTCGCGGTTCCCTCCTATTTCGGTTCGAACCGATGTGGCCCACGAGGCGGATGCAATGCCGACATACACGGTCCCAACCGGTTTGGTGGAACCCTCGTTGCTGGGTCCGGCTATTCCTGTTACAGCGATGGCGTAATCTGCGCCTGAACGCTGTCGAGCCCCTTGAGCCATCTGGATGGCCACCTTGGCCGATACAGCGCCTCTTTTCTCAAGGGTGTCACTGCTGACGCCCAGTTCCTTGACCTTCGCTTCGTTGGCGTATGTGACCCAGGACTGTTGGAAATAGGCTGATGCACCGGCAATGTCCGTGAGTGTGCTGGCCAAGAGACCGCCCGTGCAAGATTCAGCCACCGTGATGGTGTAGTTCCCCTTTCGCAGGCGCCGAACCAACTTGGCAGCAGCGGATTGGACCGCTTCATCCATGTTCTTTCCCACTCGTCACCGCTTTATGACTCCTGCCATCGTCGGTTGGTTGAAATGGAGGAGGTCACAGGACCGCTTGGGCCTGTGGTCTAGCGGCTATGACACCTCCCTTACACGGAGTTGATCGAGGGTTCGAGTCCCTCCAGGCCCACCACTGAGGTTCGTTTTGTCAGTGTTCACTTCACCAAAGGCAATCGGTGAGTTCAACCCCGTTGTCACTGATGACCTTTGAAATGCCGGATTTTAGCCGCAGTTCTTGCACATCGGCTCCCTCATCAACGATCAAGAGATGGACGGCTCGGGACCAAAGTCCCCATTCTGGATGAGCACCACGGTGGTCAACAGCAACCAGAACGTCCTCGAGTTCTGAAAACATCAGGGCTTTGGTTGCCATGGGGAGTTCCTCCGCCTTGAGGAGCAACCATCGTTTTCCGGCCATGGTGGACCTCGGTTGGTCGCCCAATTCATGAAACCATATCACATTCATTCCATCACCTTGAATACCGCAAAAGGGCTACTGCTCCACCCAAACCCCGCAATTGATCTCCAGCATCGTGGTCGGTTGAACACTGAACGACTTCGCCTCCGAACCCTTTCAGCGTCTTCACCGCGTCCTCCCAATCTCCCGGTGCACTGCGTCCCGTCTCTCGAAGAAGATCCGCAGAAACCAGCAATGTTTCAACGGCGCCTTCCTGTATTGATGCGAAAATGTCCCTTTTGCCGTAAGCGACGGGTCCATCGGTGGAAATGCGCCGCCAAGCCTCATCCAACATCATGATTTCTTTCACCATTTGATGGTCGGCCAACAGTGCACCTGCCAATCCTTCGCTGAGCACTTGATTGGCGGCCCCCCGTCCTCCCATGTTGGTGGCCACACAAAGCATGGTGCGTGTGTGGCCGGCCTTCCGCAAATCAGCGTGCATTTTTTCTCTTGCATGACCGGGTCCGCACACCACCAAAGGCATCTCGTTGGGCAGTTGCTCGGTCAGACCGTCGACGGTGGTTGCTCTGAACGAGATGGCGATGCCTTCTGATTGGCGCAGGTCTCCGCGCTTTCCACCTCCACGCATGGTCCAGGTTGCACTCTCACGCAGACCTCGTCCAGTTACGAAGTAGAGAATCATCTCGTCGTTCTCAACGACCAACAAGGCCACTTGAGCCTGAGATGATGCGTTTGCGCTTTGGCGAAGAAGGTCGGCATCAATTTGCGACAACATGGGGTGGGCTTTGAGGACCACCTCGTCGCGAATCTCAACAACATGGGTGTGGTGCATACCGACGTCAAAAGCGGCTTCTTCAATGATGCCGTGGACTCGAAGCGAATCGCTGAAGGCTTGATGCTCCGTGTGTTCAACCGCTAATTGAATCCACATTTTCTTTCGTTCAGCCTGTTTTGCTCTGCCACCTTCTTCACCTCCAGTGGTTTGATCTCTGCGTTCGCCAAGCATCGCCAGCGAAACACCGGGTCGAGTGACTTTCGCCAACACCCAAACATCGTCATGGGAATCAATGCGCAACCGCCATTCGGTCGGGCTGCGTTTGATGATTTGCATGCTCTCACCCAAACATTCCGATGAGGTTCCCGTTTTCATCCATGTCCATGTCAAGGGCAGCGGGACGCTTGGGCAAACCTGGCATGGTCATCATGTCTCCAAGGATGGCCACCACGAACCCCGCCCCTGCGTTGAGTCGAAATTCCCTGATCGGGATGGTGAATCCGACTGGAGCCCCAAGTTGGCCAGCATCGTGTGAAAACGAGTACTGGGTTTTGGCCATGCAGACGGGCAGGTGCCCGTAACCCCACGAACGAATTTGATCCAGTTGGCGTGTGGCCTTCGGACTGACATCAATGTCATCGGCCTTGTAGAGTCGAGTCGCAATGTGTCGGGCTTTGTCCAACACATCCGCATCCGCTTCAAACAAAGGGACGAACGGACGCCCGTCGGCCACATGTCCTTGGACGGCTTTGACGACTGCTTTTGCCAAATCTTCTCCACCAGCCCCGCCTTTTCCGTGAACCTCGGTGAGGCATACGGCCGATGCTCCGCTTGCGTGAGCAGCATCAGCAATGGCGTCGAGTTCGGCCTTCGTATCGGATGCGAATCGATTGATTGAAACCACCACAGGCATGCCAAAAGAGGCCATGTTGCGAATATGCCGGTCAAGATTGGTGGTTGCACCAACGGTGACGGCTTCCACATGTTCGGCCTCAAGCGTGGTCTTGTCAGGTCGAACACCACCACGGTTTCCGAACGCTCCGCCGTGCAATTTCATGGAGCGGACCGTGACGTTCATGACCACACAATCGGGCGCCTTTCCGGATGTTGCTGCTTTGATGTGCATGAATTTTTCAGCCCCCATGTCGGAACCGAAACCAGCCTCAGTTACCACGAAGTCAGCGCTTGCAAGAGCCATGCGGTCTGCGATGATGCTTGAGTTGCCGTGAGCGATGTTGGCGAAGGGCCCCCCGTGGATGAACGCTGGATTTCCCTCAAGCGTTTGGGTGATGTTGGGCAAAAAGGCTTGGCGAAGGACAAGCGCCATGGCTCCTGCACCACCGATGTCTTCGGCCTTAACCGGATGACCTTCGGTTGATGTGCCCACCACGATGCCTCCCAGGCGACGCCGAAGGTCGGCATAGTCGCTGGCCAACACAAGGATCGCCATGACCTCACTTGCTGCGGTGATGTCAAACCTGTCTTCTCTAACCAAGCCGTTGGCAGGGCCGCCCTTGCCTACGGTCACGTTGCGAAGGGCTCGGTCGTTCATGTCGATTACACGCGGCCACGTGATTCGAGTGGGATCGAGTTTGGCAGCGTTGCCGTGTTTGAGATGGTTGTCGAGCAGAGCGGAAAGGAGGTTGTGAGCCGACGTCACGGCGTGCAGGTCACCTGTCAGATGGAGGTTGATGTTCTCCATGGGCAACACCTGAGCGTAGCCTCCACCAGCCGCCCCGCCTTTGATGCCGAAAACTGGACCCATTGAAGGTTCACGAACCACGCATGTGGCGGATTTTCCAATGTGGCAAAGGGCTTGGGTGAGTCCGATGGTGGTGACGGTTTTCCCTTCACCAAATGGGGTCGGATTGACCGATGTGACCAACACCAAGTTGCCTTGTGGTTGGTTGAACCTCATTTTCAAGGCAGACCAATTGATTTTGGCAACACCTTGGCCCATCGGTTCGATTTCATGGGATGAGATGCCCAGTTTCCATGCCACGGCTTCAACGGCCTCCATGGTGGCTTCCCGTGCAATTTCAAGGTCGGTCTTCATGAAGTGTACTGGCTGGATTTGAACCTATCAAACCCTCGGTGGTCTGTCAACGCAGCGGGGCGTTTCTGGGGGGTCCCACTCAAGCGGTTCTCACTCGTCGCTGACTTTGCCGAGATAATCGGGCAAATCAACACCTGCCATCTTGGCCACGTCGTGCACTGGAGGGAGGCTTTGAATGAGGGATGAGATGAAGTTGGAGGTCGATCCGCCTTCTCCACCGTTGCCTGAATCCCAAACGGTGATCTTGTCGATCTTGAGGTTGGCAATGGCTTCGGTTTGACGAGCGACGAGTTCCTCGATTTTCTCGACCATCAGAAGCGTAGCGGCTGCCTTTGCATCGCCTCCAGCGCTTTTGACCAACTTGGCGTATCCGTCAGCTTTAGCTTCAAGCACGGCACGTTGACCCTCTGCCTCAGCGGTGTAGGCTGCAAGGGTAGCGTCAGCTTGCCCTCGGGCGATCCGGCGTTGGCGTTCTGCTTCGGCCTCGGCAGCGATTTCGATCTGTTGCTTGGAGACTTCCTCACGGGCAATTTCCTCAGCACGAAGACGCTGACCTTCGAATTCGTATTGGGCCTTCTCAATTTCCACTTGCGCTCTACGCTTGGCCACTTCTGACCGCTTGAGTGCCTCAGCTTCCTTTTCAGCGAGGTCGGCGTTGTAACTGGCAATGTCGGCACGGGACAAGTTTTCACCTTCAACGGCTTTGGATTCTTGTTGTTGAACGAAAACACGTCGGTCGGCTTCAGCTTCTTTCTGACCCTTGTCGGACTCAGCACGGTTCATCGCGACTTGAATTTCACGGGCTCGGTCGGCTTGGGCCTCACCAACAGCACCGTCACGGGTGGCGTTGGCTCGGTCAACATCAGCACTTGCAATGGCTTGTGCTGCGGCTTTTGCACCGATGGACTTGATGTAATCGGCTTCGTCGGTGATGTCCGTGATGTTCACGTTGATGAGGTAAAGCCCAATCTTGTGGAGTTCGGTGTCCACGTTGTTGACCACCAAACTCAGGAAGGCTTCACGGTCGCCGTTGATCTCTTCGATGGTGAGCGAAGCAACGGTGAGACGAAGTTGTCCAAAGATGATTTCCTTGGCCATGTCCTCGATGTCCGGTTGACCCAAGTTCAACAAACGAACAGCAGCGTTCTGCATGATGGAGGGCTTGGTGTCGATTCCAATGGTGAAGGTCGAAGGGACGTTGATGCGGATGTTTTGTTGCGAAAGAGCGTGTTCAAGGTTGATGTTGATGGTCATTGGCTTGAGGTCGAGGAAGGCATAGTTTTGCACGAGCGGCCAAACGATTTTTCCACCTCCGTGGTAACATTTTGCTGCACCTGAACCCTGTGTGTTTCCATACACGACCAGGATTTGGTTGGCCGGTGCCAATTTGTATCGGCTGGTGGCGATGTAAACCGTTGCCAGCACGACGAACACGAACAGTGCGATTCCAATCAAGACGAGGGTTTCTCCAACGGATGCCATGGAAGTACCTGTAGCGGCATCCCTTAAGAGATTTCACACGGAAATGACGTCACTCTTCTTCCTGAACATCCATGGCGTCAGCGACCTTGAGCGGCTTGACCACCAACGTTTCTGCAATCGTCCCAGTCACCACCACGAATTTTCCGGTTTCAATCTGTAACCCTTCGTCTTCAGCAACTGCTTCGCAGGTGCGTAGGGCATCTTGGAATTCAACTTGGACCTGCCCCGTTTGACCGGGACGAATCGTTCTGTAAACGGTGCCTTTGGCTCCCAAGGCTTCGCTGTGGATGACCGTGCCGTCTGTCTCAAGGCTTGCGATGGCCTGGAACACCTTGCCCACCATCCACATCGAGGCAATGCCTGCGCCCGATCCAACAAAAATAGCAGGAAGCGCGTTGTATCCGCTCTGCGAAACCGCCAAGCCGAAAATACCGAACATCATGATGAAACTGAGCAAACCTTGGAGGGTGAGCATTTGGAAGACCCCTTCCGCATCCATCTCAAGGTTGATGTCCAGGAAAGGAATGGCGTCGACAAACCCATCGGCCACGCCCCCAACAAGAACCAAGGCGAAGTAAATCATGAACAGGAGGGTGCCAACCACGGCCATGCCTGCAAAGAACAGGTCAATACCCGTGATCTCACCCAAACCGAAGTAATCCAAAATTGATGAAAATCCAAACATGGTGACGCTTCCTTATCGTGTTCCTTGCTTCGTTCGCACATCAAGGTTCTGCTGTTTCTTTACCGGGCGAATGTAAATGAAGTAATAATGGCCATAGACAACGGGACCAAGCGAACCTCCCACGAGCACCGCTACGCCCCAATCGGGTAAGCCCAGGCCGACGCCAACCAGAAAGATGACCAACAGGGCAATGAGAATGAACGCTTTTTCAAACAGCATCAGGAAGATGTTGTCACGATCCCCGTTGACCTTTTCCTTGATCAGGATTAAATCGAGCAATCCCGGCATGTCGGTCACCGTCAAAGGGCGCCAAGAAGAAGTTCAAACACAACGACGATGAAACCGTAGAGGCCACCGATGAACAACAACGGCATCTCGTTTTCCTGTTCGAGTTGTTTTTTGATGTTGGCCTGGTTTGTAACGTTGGAATTCATGCTTGCTTCGTAGGCCTTTTCGTTCTTGCTGGACTGGTAGATGAGGAACACCAACGTCGAGATGATCACGGCCCAGGAGGCTCCAAATTCGGCGCCGAGGGCGTTTTGAAACTCAACCCACATTTTGAAGGTGAGGTAAATTCCGAGCATGCCCGTCATGGCATTCGCGGCTTTGGACATGACGATACCTTGCGACGCTCCCTCTTCAATGTTCGGCCGGAACGCCCGTTGCTTTCTTGAGCAGGGAGCCCATGTGCACCCCATGGGAACCTTGAGGTACGCCGTCGCTGGCCATCCCATCGCCCATTCCTTGTCCCCGCTGTTGATGCATTTGGTTCATGCGCACGTTCAACGAAACCACCCGTTGCCCGAACCTTCCGTAGAGTTGGTTGAGGCTTCCACCATTTCTGACGCCCTTGCATGGGGGTATGCAGGGGCCGTCCCGTCCCCACCGGATTGGGCGTTGACCAACGGCCCGTTTGGCAAATTTAGAACCAGCACACTGCTCAAGCGAGCCGTTCATGCTGCCTTAGAGGCCACCGCTGAAACTCATGTTGAACCCGCCGCCTCAACCACTGCACCTCCTGCACCAAAAAACCAACTTCCAACACGACAATTCAATGAAGAGATATGGTTGAACCTCACCTCACCTCTTAAGCATCAGCTCCATTCGAACGCTGTCAAAGCCCTTGACAACGCCATGGACACCATGAGCGTCAACGCTCTGCGATGGGATGGCAAAGGATGGTGGTCCGCTGGTTTGGACGGCGAGGGGCTGTGCGATGCCCTGATTCACTTGGGTTGGCATCCAAACGAGCATGTCCTCGGTATTTTGGGTGGAGGCGGTGCTGCAAGGTCGGTTGCCGCAGCATGGACGTCCGCAGGTGGCCGGATTCAACTCCTTGAGGGGAACCGTCCCCTGATGGATGGACCGTGGGGCGAAGGCGTGACAACGGACAATGCACACATTTCAGTTTGCTTTGACCGCAAGATTGACCCGCCAACTGGGCCTCGAATTGACGCATGGTACGAACCGATGGACGGCGATGTAGAGACGCGTCTCAAGGCTGTCACGGACGCTCCATACAACGGGCGATGGATGCTTGTCGCCCAACACCTCGCTTGCTGGCGTCGCCTTTGGGCACCAGAACTTGCACAGCATCTGCCCCCACTTGAGCTGTTGATGCATCAACTCCTTGTGGCCGAACACACCCTTGCAGGATATGCATGAAAGGAAAAGGGTCATGGCGATGCGTTGGCTAGCACCCTCATGCGCCGAAGACCTTTGGCGGTCGTCCTTCTGGTGAGTTCACTCCTGATGTGCTCGCTACCGGTTACCGCTGTTCTCTCGGAGGGCACCTCGTTCGAGGATGCCCACACGGGCCCGGACTTTCCAGTTGGATGGGATGAATTTCGTCTCGATGGCCCTTTTTCTCAAGAAGTCAGGATGATTTATCCAAGCATGGAAGCGGGTGAAGGTGCTGAAATGGCGGGGAACGGCCCCTTTCCCTGGCTGTTCTTCATCGGGGATTCCGGAGAAGGGATTTCTGATTACATGCTGTTGACCGAACGATTGGCGAATCGAGGTTTCATCGTCATGGTGACGGCACCGTTTCAAGATGAAACCGATCTGAACCAAGTAAGCGATCGCATCACCGACGCAGTGGACGTGATGATGCAGCAAAACCAGACCAACCTTCACGTGCTTGGCTCAGCGGGCAACATTGACCTGGACCACTGGGCCTTGGCCGGTCACGGCAAAGGGGCAACAGCCGCTTATCTCTCGTACCCGTACTGGAATTTCAGCGTTCACTCCACGTCGATTCATCCTCCGAGGGGCGTGGTCGGTTTGGGGTTGGATTTGAGTGACCTCGACGAGGACTTTTCATGGTCCACCTACCGAAGCGATGCTGTCTTGCCTCAGCCAAACACGGGGTTGTTCATTACCGGTACCGTCGATGAAGTGGCCCCTTCTCAAACCAACATGGAACGCGTTGAGACACACGGTGGTCTCGGGTGGCATTGGATGCACCTGTTGGGTGCAGACCATTATCAGTTTCAAGACACGTCCTCGGTGTTCGAAAACGAAGACCCCACCCTCAGTCAATCCGCTCAGTTGGATCTTACTGCCAATCATGTAATCCCCTACCTGAACACCGTGCTTCACGGTGATCACGGGTCGTTTAGAGCGGCGTTTAACCGACCCCAAGACCCGTCAGAGGTGAGTGACCCAAATGCCTACATTTCTGAGCATCTCGTCCCGAGTGATTTCTTGAGGCTGACCAATTTCACCACCTC
>QXXW01000046.1:0-8272 GCA_009887255.1 Candidatus Poseidoniales archaeon
GTGAGCCATGTGTCATCTGAGAGGGGGGCTTGCTATAATGTTGAGCCGCTACCATCAAACCACATTCTTGTTCGATGTGAAAATAATTCCATCCTCGCCGATGTTTGAATCATACATGTTTTGTAAAACGGTCTTAACTTCAGAAATATTGTGTTCTTGATGATGATCCGGTAGTTGGAACTTGGTGAAATGATTGGGCAGTGCTGAAATAAATGTGTCAACGTCGATATCTGCAACATTTTTCAAGTGGTGAGGTAAAAACTCAACCACTAAGGTCTTACAGTTCGAGAGGATTTTCTTCATCCCCATCATAGCAAAGTATTCAGAACCCTCAATGTCCAAGAGAACGAGGTCAAAATGATGTTCTGATAAGTAAGTATCAAGTTGATGCGAGTCCAATTCTATGACTTCTGGATCATCATAATCATAGAAGAAATGATTTATTATTGGTTTTCTTTTGCTTCCACCAGAGTTGACCTTGCTCATTAAAAATTCTACCTTTTCTGAAGAGTCGTTCGCAAAAATATTGTGCGGAGTTATGTTTTCAACGTTGTTTAATTGTAGATTGATCTCCAACAATTCGAAGGTTTTTGGATTTGCTTCAATCCCTGTAATTTCTTTACAATGTTTTGAAAGTGGTATCGCCAAGGATCCAATGTGCGTCCCGACGATCAGTACGTTTGAATCAAGATCAATATGGTTCTTTAATCTCGAAATTTCCTCCAGGCCAAAACCGCCCGATCGAAGTTTTTGACCGACTTCAAGGTCTTCAGGATCAACAGCAAAAATCCCATTTTCACTGTTTGTGATGATGGCTTTGATGTTTTCGCCGAGCCTCTTCCTCAGTCTCTTGGATTTTAATTTTTTTAAGCCCAGGTTGAGGCGCCAATAAAAGGCTCTGAGCATAGATAAACCTCAATTGAATTTCATTATAAGACTTCTTCAACTTTAACAAACAAAAGAGAAGCCAAAATGCAAAAGAAGATCCTTCGTTTAGAACAACAGAATCAGACGTCGTCTTCAAAAGAGGTTTGCCGAGCCCGCTGCATGGCTTCATCGCTGGTGAACCAAAATGTAGGTGTTTCTCCCATGTCCTTGTCCCAACGTTGAACTGCACGAGCGAACATTTCGCCTTCCGTGTACGTTTCGCACCATTTGAGGCACCAATCAGCCTGCTTCACCATTGCTTCATCATCAGGTGATGTACGCTTCAACACCTCGGACTGCAAGGCAATGGTCATGACCCATATTGGAGCAAGAGCATAGGTTGCAAAAGGGTTGCGCTCCATGTCGACGCTTCTCCACTCGGTCCAAAGAGAGAACACTTGGTCGTAGAGAAAGCCAATCAAGAGGACGGAAAACATAACGGTGAAAAAGATACCAGCAAGGGCAAAATATGTGCTTGAGATTCCCATGATTTCTTCAGAAAAACAAGGCCCGTCGGTGCATCCTGCTGCGAACCTCCATTCGATCAGCGGCCAAACCAACAGCGTGATTGTTGTGCCCCACAACAACAGGCTGACGACAGCTTGGGATTGTTGCATTCTCCAGTACTGCCTCATGGCCCATTTTTTGAAAAATGAACCCGCTTCAGGACTTTCTGTCATGTTGACAAGGCTGGCCCCCTCATTAAAGAAGCAATCGCCTCACCCATCGGGAAGGTGACGAGATGACCTTTGACCAAGCGTCCAGCAATGCATCGTTTGGGGAAAGAAGCATGGCAGAGACGGATTGAGGACATGAGGATTTACGTTCATTCAGTGGTGGAGAAACCCATGAGGTCCAGTAGCCGAGGTGAGAATACCGTTAAGCCCGGTTTGGCCATCTTGAGGAGCGGTAAACACACCGTCAACACCACCACCCTCGAACGTTTGCGAAGAGATTGCTCCACCGTGATCTGAAACAACGCCGCTTCAATGATGAGAGGTTCTGTTACTCAATGGTCTTGCTGCGTCCTACAGGGGTGTCGGCTGAACGACGTTCAAACAGGCTCTCAATCCCACTGCGGAAGGCGGCCACAGAACGTCGGTGGTCCACCATTCTGGTGTGCTCACGTGCCAGTGCGCCATAGCGTTCACGTTCGCCGTAAACAGCCTGCAGGGCATCAATGACCGCATCTGCATCGTGGCCGTCGTCCACCAGAATACCTCCATCGCCCAAGGCTTCCTTTTGAGAGCCGATGTCCGACGTCACGCTCGGCACACCGAACAAACCAGCCTCGCCAATGACCCGGCCCCATGAGCCGGTCGTCTCAAAGAGGATGAGGTGGAGGTCAATGCCAGCGAAAAAGGTCGCAGCATCCACGTGGCCGACGATTCGGGCGTTTGGATGATGAGCAAGGGCCTTTGGATATGCGCTGCCTCCTGCAATGTGGACTTCCGCTTCCGGCCAGCGCTCAAGCAATCTTGGCAAGAGGTGCTGATACATCCGCAACCCCTTCTCAGGTGTGACCACCATGACGCCGATCGTGGGTGGTGCTCCTGCTGGACGCTTTGCCTGCTCGGCGGACCGTAAGGCGTTCACGTCGTCCATGCTCCCAAAGCGTCCACCAAAATCAATCGGCAGCGGCACGTTATGGCCTTGTTGAATGTCAAAGCGAGAACGGATGTCGTTGAGCAAACCCTCTCCTGCCGCACACACGAGAGCTGCACCCTCCATAACAGGGCGAAATCGTTCCTCAAGGCGGAACACCGTATCGTCTCGAACGAACATGATGTAAGGCATGCCACGGGCGATGAACGCCTGTGCTGCTCCTGGCGCCCATTCAAGCTGTGTCAATCCAATGCCACCTGTGTGCTCCTGCTCGTCCAACCATGCACCGACACGAGTGGCGAACTGGGGGCCTCTTCGCCCTATATGCCGGTCGTGGGCCCACTTTCTTCGTCGCTGCTCACCTTTTCGTTCCCGCAATCCCCAGGCCACTTTTGACCAAAAACCTTCGATGGGAAGGTCCGTAGTGGTGAAGTTCACTCTGGGTTCGAGCAAACCGATTGGGTCGCCCAGGTCATGGCTTGAAAATGCGCTCACCGACCACGCAGGGTGCGTGGGAGCATCTGCTGCAGGTGACATTGGTGTGAAGGCGGGGGCGGTTTCGAGCGTTGGTCCAGGTGCAGCAAGACCGTTCAGCAAGGCTGCCAAAGAGCGCTCTGCCCCACCTCCTGGTGGGTCAAGGTCCCGCACTGCGGCGAAGAGGCGGCGGGTGCTCATGGCCCTTCCTTCGCTGCGAACCGTTTGAGCGTTGTGGGCCTCGGCCTAGCCGAGACTTTGAATTCACCTTCCATGTTCGTTGTGGGCGTGTGAACCAATTCGATTCAAGGTGTTGCAGACCGGAATAAATGCTAAATCAACAGAAGTGAAGAAAGATTCATTGTTGTGATCTACTCTCCGCATTGTTCTGAGGGCATTGAAGTGGACGGCGAGGAAAAGGTCATTTTGGCTGCCCTCATTTCCGGTCCCCCGATGTTGTTTGTCGATGCCTTGTTGTTCAGGGATGCTTCAATCGGGTTTTGTGGCTGGTACTGACACAACAGGGTGGCAACGGACACACCAGCCCCCTCAAACCGTTACTGCCGTTGGGCCACCAGCAAAAATGCCGTGTGACCAAACGGCCCGTTCACGGGGCGAACGCCACCCTTCGATGCCCTGCCCCATTCCCGTTGCATCAGTTCTCCGGCCCACTCGACGGTGAGCCCTTCCACTTCGCAGGCTTCCCAAGCTCGCTCAAGTTGTTGTGTGACCGGGCAGTAACAGGCCAAGCGGGCACCAACGGCCATCAACGGTGCCACGGCATGAATGGCGGGTGGATGGTCGGGGAGATCCAGAACGATGCCGTTGACTTCATGTGTGACTTCCATGATTTGGTCGATCACTTCCTCCACGAGACCCGAGATGTGGTGATGCTTCGGGGGGGACGGCCAACTTTCTTGGGCCCGCCGAAGATTAACAAACGCCACTTCAGCATGCTCGTCTCGCGGTTCGACGGTGATGTGTAGCCCTTCTGAGTTCAACACCCTTGCGATGTGGATGGAGAGAGCACCGCTTCCGATGCCGGCCTCGAGCACCTTGTCTTCACCTCCCAGACCCAGCCGGCTGACGATGAATCCAGCGTCTTTTGGGGAGATGGTTTGGGCCCTTCGCAACAGTCCCATGTTGAGTTCTGGGAGTCTTGGAGGAAGGCGTTTGAGTACTTTTTGACCAATGGTGACCTCGGCACCCATGGCCACATTTTGGAGGGTTTCTGAAGGGTTGAACACGCCCAATCCTTTCACCTTGACGGGCTTGTCTGCAAGTTCAACGACATGGATTCGTCCGCTGTTTTCGGCGACCACGGCCCATTTGGGGTTGTCCATGTCAAGGCTACGCGGTGATGATTTTAAACACCCTTTCTCGAACACCAGCCCCAATAATAATAATTAATCCTATATTATCAACTCAGTCGGCTGGTTTTGACATGAATGCGGACAATTCAAATACCGATTATGCTGAGTCACAGACATGACCACCATAACGCGTAGCCTTTCCCTCCTTCTTGTGACGCTTTTCGTCGGAAGTTTGCTTTCAGGTGCTGCCATCGAACTCAACAAGGAACCTGCTCCATCCGTTCTGGAAAATGAACCTGCGGTTATGGCCGCACAAAGCCCTGGACACCCGGTGTTTGCCCAGTACATCTCGTCGGACAACTGCCCCCACTGCTACAAGGCAGGAGGTGGCTCCGAGTCCCATCACAACCTCAAGCTGTCCAACGGAGATGAATACGTCTACATCACCTACATGTCCCTCTCCTACGGCGACACGGACACGGCACGGGCTGGCAACGTTGGCCCTTACTCTTGGCCATGGACAACCTCGGGTGCCCCAATTGCCTACTTCGGCGATCGTACCGATGCCGCCAACACCATGAGCGGTGCCTCGAGTTCTGGCACCAACTACGACTCGTACTTCACCGCCGGAGGCGGCATGCACCCAGATGTGAACGACTACAAAATGACCGCAGCAATTTCTCCTAACGGCGGCGTCTTTGATATCTCTGTTGATTACCAATACGTCGGCTCAGGTACACCGGTCTCCAACCTCAATGTCTACGCCGCTGTGATTGAGGAATCCTGCACCACCCACACGTACAGCAACAGCGGCGGCAGCAACCTTGCTCACGGTTACCACTGTTGGATGGGATGGTTGACCTCTGGCAACACCTACCGGTCGGGAACAGGCGGCAGCGGCAGTTCCTTTGCCTCCGTTTCACCCACATCCACCGCACAATCCCTCACGTGGAACACTGTTCCCACCTCCTTGATTCAAGGCGGCACTTCCAACGCCATGGTTGTCGCTGTGTTGATGAGCGGTGGTGTTTCGGTCGGTGGGAGTTCACCTCACGTTTACCATGCCGTGGATTCCAGCATGGGTCCCAAAATGGACATCGCCGTGACCGACCTTCGTATCTCCAACACCGCTGGGAATGAGGCCTATGTCTTGGGTGACATCGTGGAACTTGAAGCGGATGTCAAAAACGTTGGCGACCTTGATTACACCAACGGCGGAAATCTCGAATTCTACTACAAAAACGGAGCCACCACCACGGTCATTGACACCACGACTGTTCCAACCCTCAACGTAGCCGCAGGTTCATCCTTCCTCACCGCTTCCGCCACTTTTGACACCAGCACCCTCCCTGCCAACGCATGGTCCACCGTGTTTGGTGCTCGGCTGACAGGGGTTACCGGTGAATCGACCGTCAGCAACAACATGGCAGAGGACGGCATGGATCACGACCGTCCACCGCTCGCTAAGACGCCGCAGGTCATCGACACCAACGTGGTTGAGCGTGGTGGATACCTGACCTTGCTCGCCAAAGGCGCTGCCGACGACAACGTTGACAGCATCGATTCCCTCACTTTTGAGGTTGAAGTTTCACCCGCTGATGCCGACACCTGGGACGCAGGCATTGTCGCTGGTGGGGACACCATTCTGTACCGCGACACTCCTCAAGAAGGCCGAGAATACATCATCACCCCCTCAGAGACGATGACAGCCGGAATGTACGACGTGCGCTCAAGAACGGTGGATGCCCGAATGCAGGCCAGCCCTTGGTCTGTGGCTGGTGAAGTCTTTGAACTTGCCAACGGCCTTCCACAAGTCATCGCTGACCCCGTTCCATCCGTGATGTGCGACCTCAGCACCCGAATCAGCATGGACGGGCACATCTCCGACCCTGAAACCCCGTTGAGCGACCTCATCGTGACTTCCACAAGCCCCTACTTTGTTGCATGGCATGCAGATGCCGAGGAACTTGAGGTTCTCTTCCCGTACGACATGGGTTGCCCTCTGGGTCAGCGGGGCATCGAAGTCACCGTCGACGACGGTGCTGGCTATGATGAAGGATCGTTGCCGTACGGTACCCTTCTGTTCAACGTGATTGAAAATGGCCAGCCACGATGGGCAGGTTTGCCCATTCAATCCGTGGATGAAGGCGGCAGTGGCAGTTTCAGTTTGGCCACCTCACTCACCGACACCGACGACTCCGGCAACACCGCCGACATCGCTGACTTGACCTTGTCCATTATGGAGAACTCCAACCCTGACGTGTTCACGGCCTCGTTGCGAGGCACCATGCTCAACTTTGAGACCGTCGATGACGACATTAACGGTGAAACAGTGTTGACGCTTCGAGCCAGCGACGGAGAGCAGTTTTCCGACCAGACCATCACGCTCCGAGTGAACCCAATCAACGATGCTCCACGACTTGACATGACGGATCTTGAATCCATCACCCTCAAGCGAGGTTCGCAGATGGTGATCAATCTGAAGAATCGCATGGTGGACGTTGACAACCCGGTTGACCAAGCCTTCATCACGGTGACGCCCGATGAACCTGGAGCAGCTCGTTACAACATCTTGGACGGCAACATGATTGTCGTGTTCCAAGAAACAGGCGCTCACAGCATCACCGTGTCAACCACAGACGGCTCAGACACCAACAGCTACACCATCGATGTTGACGTGTACGATGCTCTACCGTTTTACTTCTCCAAGTCCGACGACGGTAGCGGTTACATGTACGTTTCTTTGGTCAACACCTACGTTGGCCAAAACCCGACGGCCACCTTGATGCTCACCGAGGACGCACCCGTGTTTACCAACATGGACCTCACTGTACAACTGTGCAGTGAACTCACCGGTGTTTGCTTTAACGTGGAAAACACCCCTCTTGACGTTGCTCGCTCTAACGTGGGCTGGACGATGGACCTCGAGATGAGGACATCCGGTTCTCAAATGAGCGACTACTACCAATTCAAGATGATGGCTTCCGACGCCGACGGTGAAGACTACAACACGGTGTTGAACGACGGTATCAAATTCCTCATCACGGAAAACTTGCCAGCCCCAGTTGACATGGAAGACGCCATGCTCACCTCTCACGTCGAAAACCTCCAGATGCAAATCGAAACCCTTGAAGCACGAATTGCAAGTTTGGAGGCCGGCACCGAATCCGGAGACCTGGAAGGCATGACCACCGATCTCGCAACCCTCCAAGCCGATTTGACCGTGGCTTGTGACGACCCAAGGGCCGATTGCCCCACCGAAGCAACCCAAAGTGGGACTGCTGATGACGCTCAAGGCGGTCTGGACACCAACATCATTCTCATCGTTGTTGGTGTGCTCATCGTGGCTGCCTTGCTCGGATTGATGTTTATGCGTGGCGGGTCCCGTGAAGATGAATTCGTTGACACCAAGTGGAACGAAGCGACCCTTCCCGTTCACGATGAAGTGGCCAATTCCATGTACGGGGGCGCCCAAGACATCTTCCAGCAGCCCATGGCCGCTGCGCCAGCGCCTCTTCCTGCGGCGGCTCCTGCTGTTGCCCCAATCGTTGAGCCTCAACCGGTCAGCACCGGACCCGCCCTACCACCCGGCGGTCTTCCTGCCGGATGGTCCATGGAGCAGTGGGCCTACTATGGACAACAGTACTTGGACAGCCTCAACCAGTGAGTTCAACCTGACACAAGCGACCAGCGTTCGCTTAACGACAAAGCATACCCATAAAGGGGAGCAAAGGTAGGGAATGGTGTGAGCCAAGAACTTGATGGGTCTGACGAAGCCCCAACGTCTGCTTTGCCGGTCGACGAGGCCGATGCAGCAGGTTCGTCGCTGTCAGAACTTGACGAGCAGGTGGAAACCACGATTTGGGCCCCAGAGCCCACGGGGAACGACGATGTGCTCCACCAGTCGATCGACGAATGGATCGCAGGAGTCGAGTTTGAAACAACTGTTGACG
>QXXW01000046.1:8282-12122 GCA_009887255.1 Candidatus Poseidoniales archaeon
TCATCGGTCAAGAAGCCGGTTCTGTCGTGATCAAGAAAGCAGCAGAACAACGCCGTCACATGCTCATGATCGGGGACCCAGGTACAGGAAAATCGATGTTGGCTCGTTCGATGACGGACCTCTTGCCAAAAGAAGACCTCGAAGATGTCTTGGTGTACCCCAACGAGGACGACGAGAACGTTCCCCGCGTCCGGACGGTTCCTGCTGGAAGGGCTGAACGCATCGTTAAGGTGCAAAAACAGGCAATTCGAGAACAGAAGGAAAAATCTCAGCGAATGCTGTTCATCGCCTTTGCAGCCATAGGTTTCCTCATTTTCATCGCAGCGATTCAATCCGGAGATTTGTTCACGCTCCTCTTCGGAGGATTCCTTCTTGTCTTTGGTTACATGTTCATACGAAGCCGGTTGGGCGCTGCCGATGACAGTCGTATTCCAAAAGTTTTGGTGAAGCACGATTTGAACGAACTCCCACCTTTTATTGATGCAACAGCAACCCTGTCAGGTTCCCTCTTGGGCGATGTTCGTCACGACCCGTTCCAGTCCGGTGGCATGGAAACACCCGCCCACGACCGAGTTGAGCCAGGTGCCATTCATCGAGCTCACAGGGGTGTCCTCTACATCGACGAAATCAACCTCCTTCGTCTTGAGGAGCAACAAGCTCTTCTCACGGCCATGCAAGACCGAGCCTTCCCTATTTCCGGTCGCTCAGAGCGTTCCTCCGGGGCCTTAACGAAGACCGAAGCCGTCCCTTGCGACTTCATTCTCATCGCCGCCGGTAACCTCGACGCCATACAGGGCATGCACCCAGCGTTGCGCAGCCGTATTCGCGGTTACGGATACGAGGTGTACGTGAACTCGGAGATGCCCGATACGTCTCGAAATCGGCGCCGTTTGATTCGCTTCATCGCTCAAGAGGTGCTCCGTGATATGGACACCGTTCGTGAGATTCCTCACTTTGACAAAAGTGCTGTTTCAGTTATTCTGCGAGAAGCTCAACGACGAGCCGGTCGCAGAGGTAAACTCTCTCTCAGGCTGCGTGAACTTGGCGGTCTTGTCCGCATTGCTGGGGATTTGGCCATTGAGGCCGGTGCCCCCTTCACATCGGCTGAACACGTCTACGGTGCCCGCTCAATCGCCAAGCCGTTGGAGCAACAAGTGGCCGACCGAATGATCGAACGACGTCAGGACTACGCCATGCTGGTCAACTCGGGTGAGCGCATCGGTCGTGTCAACGGTCTTGCCGTGCTCGGAGCGAACAGCGGTCTCTCGGACTTCAGCGGCATCATGCTTCCAGTTGAGGCTCTCGTCACACCTTCGTTGGGTGGAGGCGGAAAAATTCACGCTACTGGGGGTCTTTCGGACTTGGCGAAAGAAAGTGTCACCAACGTCAGTGCGGTCATCAAGAAATTGACAGGCAAGGACATCTCCGACTACGATATACACATTCAATTCGTTGACACGCACGGTGTCGATGGCGATTCGGCTTCCATCACAATCGCCACAGCCATCATCTCTGCACTGGAGAACATTCCCATCCGACAAGATTTGGCCATGACAGGCTCACTCTCTGTCCGTGGAGAGGTTCTCCCCATTGGTGGAGTGACCGCTAAAATTGAGGCAGCAGCCCGTTCTGGCGTCAAAACCATCGTGGTACCCCGCGCCAACATGCAGGATGTCATCCTCGACGACCGGTTTGAGAAGATGGTCACCGTTGTGGCTGTAGATACGCTTGATGAAGTGATGCGACATGCCCTTATCAAACACGAACAGAAAGCCAGCCTTGTTGAGCGTCTGGAAGCCGTCATTGACCGCCTGACACCCGAAATGCAGAGCAAGATTTCACTGGTCTGAACCCAAGACCGTCGGGTGTGACGGCGGCGGCTACAAAAAGGCCCTGCGATGTGGACGGTTTGAACAGCATGAGCGAGCCAACAAAGGAAACCGGAAAGGCTGCGCTTGCCGTGTTGTTTTTGGTTACGATGATCGACCTGATCGGGTTTGGTATCATCATCCCTTTTCTGACCTATTTGGTCAAGGACTTGGCCGAAGCGGAAGGTATCGTGCAAATCGGTCTCTGGGTCGGCCTGTTGATGACAGCGTACTCTGCGGCTCAATTCCTCTCGTCACCGTTTTGGGGGTCACTTTCGGATCGAATTGGACGTCGACCCGTGTTGATGATTGGGCTTGTTGGCAACACCGTGTTCTTCACTGCGTTTGGCTTCTCCAACACCTTGTTGTTCGCCTTGAGCACCCGGTTCCTGGCAGGGTTTTCCAACGGGAACATCGCCGTGGCCCGTGCCTACATTGGCGATGTCAGTTCACCACAACAATTGGCTACTCGGATGGGTATCATTGGTGCAGCCTTCGGCTTGGGTTTCACCATTGGACCGTTCATCGGCGGTGAGTTCTCATCGCCTGCTGAACGTTGGGACCTCTTTGTTGGGACCGTCTTTGACACCTATCCCTACTTGCTTCCATGTGTTATTGCGAGCGTATTGTCGGCAGGTTCACTGGTGCTGGCCTATTTCAAACTCCCCGAATCGTTGGACCTGAGCGTTCCAAAGGAAGCTCCCAAAGGACCGTTGCATCTTCGAGCAAAAGCCACCGCAGGGAACGCTTTGGTCATGCTGAAATCTGCGAGCATCGGAGCGATGATCTGGGTTTCAATGCTGTTCACGTTCGGTTTTACGGTCATGCACGCTGTGTTCATCCTATACACCGAAATGGGCGTGGATTTAGGGGGTCTTGATTTCAGCGAACAACAAAACGGTAGGGTCTTTGCAATCATTGGTCTCTTGGGTATCCTCACGCAAGGGGTGCTGATCGGCCCCTTGACACGACGGTTTGGAACACGACGCTTGATTCCAATCGCCATTGGTGTGACCGGTCTCGGCCTGTTCTTGTTGCCGTACACCACGCCATCGTATGTTTGGTTGCAGATGTTGGCGGTGTGTTCCATGATCGCCATCGGCAACGGATTGTTTCAACCCTCATCATCCACGTACTTGACCCGGATTGCTCGTCACGAAGGTTACGAATTGGGTTCTGTCATGGGGGCTCAAGAGTCTCTTGGCGCCTTTGCTCGAATTCTCGGACCGTTGTCGGGTGGATTGGTATGGGAGTGGTCCTACAACGGCTCATACCCGTTTGATTACCACACAGCCTTCCATTTGTGTGGCCTTCTCATGCTCATTTCTGCCATTCTCACCCTCCGCCTGCCTGATTTGCCACCCTTGGAAGAATCTCCCGACGCCGGCCATGCGGCGGAGGGAAATTCAAGTGGTTGACCGTTACAGGCGAACCATGGAAACTGCCTCCGTGGGTTGGAACACCCCCCAATTCCGCCATCGTTTGGCCATGCTCTCCCATGCGGCCATCGTGATGACCCTCGTTACTCTGTGGTTGATTCAACTCATCGATGTTTTGCAGCCCCTGTTCATCGCACTTGGCACGTATTTCGTGTTGAAACCCGGTGCCGATTTCATGTCGAAGAAAGGGTTTCCAATCATGTTGTCTTACTTCACCATGCTGATGTTGGCCATTCTGATCGTCTTGTCTGCAGGATTCTTCGCGTATCAACAAGCGTCAACCCTCTTGGAAGACGAAGCAAAAATGGAAACTTACACCGAGAAGATGGATGACCGCTGGAACGACCTCAAAGGGATGCCGTTGATTGGAAAATCCATTCTTGATTCGGGCGCTATGGACGGCTCAACCCTTGAGGAAGACCTGAACAACATGGGACTCTTGGACGACGATTCTGGGTTGATGGAAGCTTTGAACGGTATGTTGTCCAGCGTTGGCATGCTGTTCGTGATGGGGATTACCGTCCTGTTTTTCC
>QXXW01000047.1:0-8894 GCA_009887255.1 Candidatus Poseidoniales archaeon
GATCCGCAGGCTCGCCAATTCCCATCGATGCTGTCCGTGAGGACGGCACCAAGGGCGGTTTCGACATGTTCGGATACGCTGACAGAATTGACGCGGTGGTGCTGAGTGATGAACAACAAGATGTTTTGATCGCCTCGGGTGTGGTGTCCGACGAACACCACGATACACCTTACCCGCTGGATGGGCAACCACGGGCTGCGCAACGCTTGATCGTTGTTCGGGACTTGAAAACGGTGAACGGCCCGAAGGTCGACCGAGCAGGCGTACGGCATGCCCGTTGCGTGTTCGAGGACCTTCAACTCGCCCTCTACGCTCGGGCTTGGGAAGTTGCTCATCCAAACGATCGCGTGGTGGGCGTTGGGGCAACCGAAATCGGTGAACAAACCGTCCATTATGTGGAATTGGACGAAGCCCTCGACGGCATTGCTTCGACCTTAATGTTGGGTGATGTGACCGAACATCTGCGAAATCATTTCCCTGTGACTGAAGCCGACGGAGAGGGCCAGACCGCCTTCAGGCGATGGATGGCTGAACGCCTCAAGGTTGCCCAGCGAGCGGTGGACGCCATGGCCAACGGCCATGCAAACGCCACGCCGGGAAGACATTGTTCCTATTGTTCGCTTCAGGATGCTTGCGACGTGGCTGAACTGGGAGGTGCCCGTTGATGGTGCGCTTCAACAACAGTCAACGGCTTGGCCTCGACCTCGATCGCCACATCGCCCTCGACGCCGGTGCCGGCACAGGAAAAACCACGGTGATGGCCGAGCGGTATGTTCAGCATCTGATTGCCCACGATCAGCGGGCCACGCACGTCACGCCTCCCGGGCCAAGAACCCCGTTATCGGGCCTCGGAGCGCTGCGCGCACCGCAAAGGGAACGGACCGGAATCGATGCATGGCCGGGGCTTCTGCCTGCTGAGGTGGTGGCCATCACGTTCACGAAAAAGGCCGCCGCTGAACTCAAGGCTCGTATTCGAGTTCGACTGGCCTGTTCACGAGCTCACGCACCAACCGAAGACGACACAGAAGGCATGTTTGACCCGAGACTGCGCTCAAATGCCGATGTCGAAATGCTCCTGTCTTCGCTTGATGAAGCACCGATCTCCACGATTGATGCTTTTCTCCATCGGTTGGTTCAGCCTTACATCGACAGAGTGGCGTTGTACCCCGTACACGATATGGTGGCCGAGGCACAAACCCCGCTCATGCTCAACGATGCGCTTCATACTGTTTGGCGGGTGAGATCCGTTGAAGACGCTCACGAAGCTGGGGTGTTGAATCATCATCAGGCGTTCATCGATGCTAGGAATCGTTTGGTTACGCTGCTGGGAGGCCAGCAACCTGCGGAGGTGGTGCTCAAGGGATTGATGGGCCGTTCGCTGTTTGTTGAGCAGTCTCACCGGTCGATGATTCAACGGGCAGAGCGGCTCGGATTGCCTTGGAACGGACGAGGGCCAGCCCCTGTTGCGCTGTTGTTGGATCTCATCGCTGAACCCGTCGCAGATGATGTTGTTCCATTCGTGGAGGAACTTCATGCGACCTTAGGCACATGGAAGGACCTGTTCCTGGCTCACCATGCCAATTGCGTTGCTCCAAGTGAGGCTGAGACACACCTTACCCGGTTCAATCATCTTGTTCGCATGGCACAAGCACCTTGTCCACATCAGCCGGGGGACGCCCTCAGGTGGGCGTGGTCGTTGATGATGGCCCTGGCTTCATCATCAGGACTGGACCGTCGCCCAACTTCCTTTTTTCCCCGAAACAACCTGCCCAATGCCGATGAATGGCCTTCAGGGCTGCTGAGCAAATCAAACGTGAAGGGGATGAGTAAAGCTGAGAAAGACGACCTTTACGCCTGCGCTCGAGGTTTTCAAGATGTGCTTCGGGATCGTTTGAACAGCCCTTTGGGGTCGCTGGTGCATTTGCTTTCACGCGCCGCCTTCTTCCTCAATCCTGGCGACGGACTGGACGGCATTCCACTCACCTCACCTTTGCGAGTGGAACCGTTGGCGCTTCCGCTGACCGATCAGCCTCCGGCGTTGGGAACCTACATTGACGGAGCGTTGCAAACCGAGGTGCTGAGCGACCTCATCACGATTCATCGTGCATGCCACCAAATCCTCGCCCGACGCAAATCACTGGACGGTTTGCATGACTTTGACGATTTGCAGCGTTATGCTGCGGATGTGCTCCTCGCACGTTGCCCAGACGCATGCCGACATCTCTATCCTCCAGAAGTGATCGATGTTCTTGACGGGCTCGGTGATGAGCCTTGGAGCGATGCCCACATTACTCGGGCGTTGACGTTGCTCAGCGACCAGGAGCCGCTACGCGAGGATTTGCATCGTCGCTTTTTGATCTTGGGGGAGATCCGTCGACAATACAGGGCCTTCATCATCGACGAGTACCAAGACACCAATCCTTCCCATTTCCGCTTGTTGGCTCGCTTGTGGGGCCGGCGTACCCGCCAACCCGACGACCCAATGCGACCTCAAGGCGACTGGGATCCCACAGTTTGCATCGTTGGGGACATGAAGCAATCCATTTATCGGTTCAGACAGGCAGAAGTATCGGTCATGCGAAGAGCTGTTGCCATGATTCGCACCTCCAACCTCCTCGAAAGAGGTGACACAAGGCTGAATCATCTCCAAGAGGAAGGACACGGTCGCGACCCACGTCCGGTTGGTGCTGGAGGGGAAGGGGGTTCGTTCAGCAACGATCATTCAATCACCGTCTCTGCACCGCACAGTTTTGTTCGTTTGGACATTGAGGATGGAGAAACCACCCCTTCAATCGATGGAGAACGGTTGTTTCGGCGGCAAGAAGGTCATATTGACCTGACATCCAACCACAGAACTCGAGCAAACCTGATGAACACCATGAACGAGGTGTTCGACGAGGTGTTCGACCCGGTGCATCATGATCTTCCCGGTGACTGGCATGCAGAATCCCAGCGCTTGAGGCCTGCGAGAGAAACCGAGGAAGGGGGTGTATTGGAATGGCTTTTGCCGGTTCAGGGTGACTTGGGAGATGTCGCTGCTGACCTTGATGTCCCCCTCAACACCTTCGAAGACCCGAATGCGTCCCCCGTTCATTTGGAACACGAACTCCTCGCCCAACGGTTGTCATCGTTGGTCAACGGCGACTCCACGCGGGTGTGGAACAGCGCCGAGGCATCCTGGGCCAACCTGCCAGAAACGGGCCCTTCTGTTCGCCCTTCAGACGTGATGATTCTTGTCAATTCTCGTCGACATTTACCTGACCTGGTGCAACGTTTACGCGCTCGAGGCTTGCCTGTCATGGCCGACCGAATGGGGTTGCTTTTGACCCAACCCGCTGTCAAACCGCTCCAAGGCTTGTTGACCCTCATGGCTCGGCCGACATCTCGACTTGCAGCGTTCACGTTGGCTCGTTCACCCATCGTGGGCATGGATGAAGACGCTACGACGGCTTGCCTGCAAGGCATGGGGCCCAACGAAAACGCCTGGCCTCATTTGATCGCCCACGCCCCGAATGCGGGTGTTCGTATGCTCTTGGAACGCCTTCGACGCTTGGTCGATCGCGGTGCGGTGTACGAGATTTTTGACGATGTGTTGGACCATTCGGACCTGCTGGTGGCCCACCCCGATGACGCCCAACGTCAGTTCGCTGAGGCGTGGTTGACCATGATCCGAGAAATCGGTGCCGAACACGGTCACGATGTCTCCACCATTCACGCTCAGATGAACACCCTTCGGGAACTCGACAGGGCTGGTCCAAAAGCCATCAGTCCCGTTTCGACCGACGCCGTCCAGATCATGACCATTCACGGTTCGAAAGGCCTGCAGGCTCCGGTGGTGGTGGTCACCGGATTGTTCACCGCGGGTATGGCTGACGCATCCATTTCGGTTCAGGACAACGTGCTCGTCACGCCTCAAGTGGTGGCCGGTCGCGTTCAGCCCTGGCTGACACAAGAACGGCCGCTGGACGGCTTGTGGGCCTTTGCAACACAGATGAACAAAGCCCAAGACAAAGCTGAACTGCGAAGAAAGTTCTACGTTGCATTAACCCGAGTCAAAGACCGATTGATTCTCACCGGCTCCCCGGGGGACAGGACCAATTGGGACGCAACATCAGGCGAATTGGCGGTCAACATCAAGCCTGACGCGAGAACGATGGGCCACATGCTGTTCCTCGGTTTGCGAAGAGCGGCATGGGTGGCCGAGGCATCCGACGGGTTTTGGTTGCAGGATGAAGAGGTTGGATGCGAGGTATTGCCACCGTACCAACCACGTCGCGACCCGGTTCCCTTCAATCCGGCTTTGATGCTCACCGATTCACCGTTGGGCGATGAAGGGGTCCAAGGATTGCGTGTTTACCACCATCCGAATTGCTTTGAACACCCATCCCCGCCCTCGCCACAACAAACCATCGCAATGCTGGCAGATGTTCTTCGCATCGTCGAACCAACGGTTCCAGAACCTGCCTTGGCCCTGACCTCAACGTCCGTTACCCTCAAAGGCGCCGCTCACCATCTTGATACCACGTCAACTTGCCCTCGGCGGTACTGGTTGGAGCACATCAAGGGCTGGTCGACCGAACCGTTTTGGCTTCCTGGAATGCCTCGACCTCCCAAACAACAGAAAGGGTGGCCTGAGGCAACAACGTTCGGATTAATGATGCACAGGCTGTTGGAAATCGGACTGCACAACCCCCGTCAACTCCATCCCAACTCCGCTCTTCTTTCCAGATCTTGGATGCATGAAGGCCACGATCGCTTGACCAACAACTCGGCCTTGGGTGAAGTGATGCATGAGTTTGGATTTGGATTCGAACAAGAGACCGGAACGGATGAAGCTGTCTGGCGGACCAGGTTGCATCATTTGGCCACCCTTGTCCAACGCGGGCGTCTTGGACAATACCTTGGAGGTGGCACCGTTGAGGGATGGACCGTTGAGGCGTTGCGCACGGAATTGCCGTTTTTCCACCGTCATCCGATGACCATGAACCATCGAAGTGAGGGCCCGTTCACCGCACCATCCCACGTGACTTCTGTGGTGATGGAATTCAGCGGACGAGCAGATTTGGTGCTGGCGCTTTCCAATGGAAAAGGCCCCGGTGCCCTCCAAGTGGTCGACCTAAAAACGAAAGGCTGCCTTTCTGGCTTCAACGAATCCGATCCAAGCAAAGGGCACCGCTTGCAAGCCATCGCTCCCGAGGTGACCGAACTCAGCCCTCTCAACGAAGCAGAAGCAGAGATGCTGGCCGAACACCGCCTCCAATTGACGCTGTACTCCATGGCCTTGGAGGCCATGGAACTTCAACGGCCACCTGAACAACGACGCACCGTCTTGCCCCCCGCCATCTTGGTGGGTGCCAACGGCCGGATGGTGGCTTTGAATGAAGACGAGTACGCCCAGGCTCGCATCACGTTGGAGCACCATCTTCGTTGGCGGGCCTTGATGCATTTAGAAGAGGACCCAACCGGACCGGAACGGTTGCCACTTGAGGCCGATGCCTGCGGCATGTGCCCTTACCACCGGGGGCATGTGCGGCGGTGTGCTCCAAAAGGCGAACCGTTGGGTTTGGGTCCGTTCACTTCTGACCCATGAGCACCAACGTGCCGGACCAACCGTCCTTTTCCCCGGTCTGAAACGCTTTGACCCGGTGCAAACCCGCCGCCTGGAAACCTTGCCGCCATTCGTCAATGGTGTGCATGGCCATGTGAACGTTGAGCGATGAAGACCAACCGTGACTGGCTTCGTTTTCAGCGTAGTGATCGATACCGATCACGACCCAACCATCTTCTTTGAGCCAATTGTTTCTCACCGATTTAAGAAACGACATGGGGTCTTTGAGGTAATAGAGAAATTCCATGCTGTGCACGAGGTCCACCGGTTCGTCGGGGGTCCATTCCGGTAGCATGGCGAGGGTGTAGGATCCCTCTGGATCCACCGCTTTGGCCTTTTCAATCATGGTGCTGGCCCCGTCAACACCCGATGCATCTGCACAATTGGGATGAGCGTTGATTTTGCGAACAACCCAACCGTTTCCGCACCCCACATCGATGGCGGTGAATCCTTCAGTCATGCCGGGGAGTACGGCCTCCAACATGGTCATCACGCTGTTGCTGTGCCCTTTTTCCATGCCTACATCTCGCCCGGAGGCGGCCCAGTCGCTGAACAAGTCCGTGGCTTTACGTTGGCTCATGGGCGAGGCTAACCAGCCCTCTTCAATCAAGATGTTCATGGGAAAGGAACATGGTTTTCCACGGTCGCCCTCGGGTCATGCTCAACCTGCCCTCAACCTTGGATGATGTGCTCTACCCGCCTCATGAACCCCACACCACAGGACGTCTTGCGGTGAGCGACCTTCACACCGTGGCTTGGGAAATGAGTGGCAACCCCGACGGCATCCCTGTGGTGGTTCTGCACGGAGGTCCTGGAGGTGGAGGACAACCGTCTTACCGGCGATATTTCGATTCAGACGCCTTCAACATCGTTCAATTCGATCAGCGCGGTTGCGGCTCATCCACACCTCATGCAGAATTAACCGACAACACAACCCATCACCTGGTTGAAGACATTGAACAGCTGCGAACACACCTTGGCATTGAATCATGGCATGTCTTTGGCGGCTCGTGGGGTTCAACCCTGTCCCTCATCTACGCCCAGCACCATCCCAATCGCGTGCGTTCGTTGGTGCTTCGGGGTATTTTCATGTGCCGAAAGAGCGAACTTCATTGGTTCTATCAGGACGGTGCGAGTCACCTTTTCCCCGATGCGTTCGAGCCCTACCGCGAGCACATTCCTGCGGAAGAACAGAACGATTTGATTTCAGCCTATTATCAACGACTGACCAGCGAGAAAGCCGACGTGCGAAGGGCTGCAGCCAAGGAATGGACGCGCTGGGAAATGGCCACCAGCCGATTGTTCCCTGACCCATCTTATTTGGAAAAAGCAGAGGATCTTGACTTTGCGGTGGCTTTTGCACGAATCGAATGCCACTATTTCATCAATGCGATTTTCGTAGAGGAGGCTCACATCCTTAATCGCGTTGAACGGCTCAAAGGCATTGACACGGTGATCGTTCAAGGGCGATACGACGTCGTTTGTCCTCCGAGGAGCGCATGGGAACTTCACAACGCCATGCCCGACAGTCGTTTGGTGATGGTGCCCGATGCCGGGCATTCCATGGGCGAAGTCAGCATCGCCCGTGAACTGGTCAAGGCCACCGATGCCTTGCGATGAAGGGCCAGACCCCGCCCTGCTCGGGTCCTTTCAGGCGTCGGCTTGATAGGGAGGTGTGAACTCGCGAAGAACGGAGGCTTGCCTCCCGGTGATTCAATGACAGAAGGGACCATCACACCAGACATTCGCATCAAGGAACTGGAAGAAGCCTTGTCCACCGAAACAGACCGTCTGCAGAAACTGTTCGCTGCTTACGAAACTCAGGAAAAGGAACTGGTCGATGCCCGTGCAGAGATTGAAGTTCTTGAGAAGGAAATTATTGACCGGGAAATCGAGAAAGAATCCTTGGAATCCATCATCGTTGAGAAAGATGTGCGCGTCCGAGAACTTGAGATGAAGGCAACCAAAGCCTCCAAGCGAGTGGAGCACATCGAACCTGAACTGGAAAAGATGGAAGAAAAGTATTCACGAGAGAAAGACCGACTGGGCAAGGTGTTTGGCATCGCCGAGGAATTGGACAACGACCTGCGAATGGCAGTGACAGAAATGAAGGCTCGTGACGATTGGTACGTTGACCACATGAAAATTTTCGAGGACCTCAACAAGGCCATCAAGGACCGTTATGACATGATTGAACGGGCGGTTGAATCCGAACGAAAATCTCAACATATGGCTCGAGTGTTTGAAGAACGACTCGAAGAAATGGTTGAAGCCCGAACCCAAGAAGCCCAAGAGGAAGGGTCCAATCCCGTTGAAGAGGACGCACCTTCTGAAGAACCAACTGAGGCAAATGAGGAAGAAACGACTGAAGCAGCCGAAGCCGCCGAAGAAGAAGACACGCCTTCCGAAGAAGCAGAAGAATCTCAAGCAGCATGGGGCGATGAAGCCGACCCGTGGTCGTCAAACGAGTAGGTGAGCGAATGGGCTTGCTGGCCCCAGGTGGCCAAACACACGTGTTGATGTTGTCCGTCATGGGCATCTCTGCCCTGTCGGTTGGCGCTCTTATCGACCCCGTAGCGGGTCTGATGCCCCTCATCGGCATTCTTTGCCTCATGTTCGCTTCGTTTGTGGCTTATTTCTGGCGCGATCCCGACCGACCCATTCCCCGTACACCTGGCATTCTCCTCTCACCTGCGGATGGCCGTTTGATGTTTGTTGAACGCGAACGGGCAGTGGGTCGGCGACCGAGTGCTGCAGAATTGACGTCGGGAGCGGTCGAATCGGATCCTCACACCGGAGATTGGACAACAACACCGCTGCCCGAGCCTCTGTCGTTTGCCACCGAACAACGGTACGAGTCCGTTCCAACGGGTGAAGAATCTCCAACAGATGTTTGGCGGGCAGCGGTTTTCATGTCGCCCTTGGATGTTCACGTCAACCGAGCACCAGAAGCAGGCGAATTGGAACGCATTGAATTGCGACGTGGCAAGGGTCGTCGGCGCGGACCGTTTGTGCCGGCCATGAGAAAGGAGAGCGAATGGAACGAGCGCGTTCGTTCGGTGTTCGCTCTTGAGGATGGAACTCGAATGGAAGTGACCCAAATCGCAGGCGCTCTGGCTCGCAGCATTGTGCCCTACCTCTTCGTGGGTCAACCTGTTCGTCGCGGCCAGAGAATCGGAATGATTCGTTTGGGTTCTCGTGTCGACCTCCGCGTTCCCGCCGACCGCTACAACCCTGCAGAATGCATCCCGGCCTCGGCGAAGCACCCCGACCATCAAAACGGCGA
>QXXW01000048.1:0-7317 GCA_009887255.1 Candidatus Poseidoniales archaeon
CATACGGGACCGGATCTTAAGCCCGGCGCCTTTGACCACCTCAGCCACCCCTGCGTTTGGCGGCTTGTAACACCGCATTTCAAGAATTCGCCCTATTCGACCATGGACCATCCGCCGTCCACGTGAAGCACATGGCCCGACAACACGTTGTGTTCCAAGAGGTGGTGTATGGCTGCAGCAATGTCTTCAGCCTTCCCTGAGCGCTGCAACGGGACCTTCTCAACAACGTCTGCAAAGTGCTCGGCCTCCCAATCAGCCGCCATGATGGCACCCGGAGCCACGCAATTGACCCTGACTTGAGGAGCCAACTCTCCCGCAAGGTTGAGCATGAGTTGGCGCAATCCTGCTTTCGTGGCCGTGTAGTGGCCCAAACCATCCCATGACCGGCCCCACGATGTGTCCACCAAGCCGACGACCGAGCCACCGGCACGTCGCAGGGCGCCAAGGCAACCCTGGGTGAGAGCATAGGGTGCCTCCATGTGAAGGCGAGTCAACAAGCGGAAGGTTTCAAGGGGGGTTTCTTCAAATGAAGAGGGACTATAGAACGATGCATTGTGAACCAGACCGAAGAGACCATGCTCGACCACCAAAGGATGAGAAGTCACGTCTTGAACCAAACGTTCAACATCGCTGTCAACGGTGAGGTCAGCCACCAAAACTTCTCCAGATCCACCCTCTTTTTCTGAGGAGGCCACCACCGCCTCAGCCTGAACGATGGATGAGCGGACATGGAGGAGAACATGGCATCCCTGCTTCATGAGCCGACGGGCCGTGGCAGCGCCTAGACGTTGGCCCGCTCCGGTGATGAGAACCACTCGATGACCCATGTTGCTTGTCTGGGCGAGGAGGTCAAGAAGCCTCGTATCGTTGCGCAATGGAATATGGGTTCTTCAACAGTTGCCGCACACCTTTTTGTGTGGCCCTCCCGAGGGAGCAACGTGGGGGGAGAAGGCTGACAGAACGGACCCTTCCAATGGCAGCCGATGCAGAGCCGGCCGTCCGCAAGCGACGGCTACCGGATTGGTTTCGAACCTCGCTGCCAAACGGGGCGCAACAAGCCGTCTTTCAAGCCACAAAAGATGCGGTGAAGGACAACCGATTGCACACCGTGTGCGAGGAAGCCCGCTGCCCGAACATCCATGATTGCTGGGCCTCGGGCGATGCAACGTTCATGATCGCAGGACAAGAGTGCACGAGAGGCTGCAGATTTTGCGCTGTTGGAACCATCAAAACACCTCCACCCCTTGACGATGAAGAACCACAACACCTTGCTGAAGCCGTCGATTCCATGACCCTGCGCCATGCCGTGGTGACGGTGGTGAACAGGGACGACCTCCCCGACAGCGGGGCTGACCATTACAAGCGCTGCATCGCTGCCGTCAACGAACGCAGCCCAGACGTCACCCTCGAACTTCTTTGCTCGGATTTGGCGGGCGACATGGAAGCTTTGGCCCATTTGCTTGACGAAAGCCCGCTCAAGGTGTTCGCCCACAACGTTGAGTGTGTGCCGCGACTTGACCGCACCGTGCGGGATGCTCGTGCTTCGTTCTCACAATCCTTGGCCATCCTTTCAGAAGCCAAGCGCCTTCGACCGGACATCATCACCAAATCCTCCATCATGGTGGGCGTTGGTGAAACCGATGAAGAGATTACAGAAGCACTGGCATTGTTGCGGCAGGCCGGTGTTGACTTGATCACGGTGGGACAATACCTCGCACCATCCGCCAAACACCTCGAAGTTGCCCGCTTCCCCGAGCCTGAAATGTACGATGTTTGGGCTCAGCAGGCCATGGACATGGGGTTCTCGGGCGTGGCCAGTGGACCCTTGGTACGTTCGTCGTTCAAGGCTGGCTTGCTCTACAGGAAAACAAACGATGCCTCCAACACCGAAACCATGCCGGGGGCTTACGTTCGCGTGGCTGAGGCTCAACACGCACCACCAGCACCACTTAAGATGGACGAGCCTTGAGGTGAAACAATGACGGACAGAAGCACCGCAACCACCACGCCTTACACCATTGGCGTAGCACCGTTCCGTCCCGGTGATGAGCCCTCGTTTGGAGGTGCTTTTGTGGAACAACCCGGCGACCTCGACCGGCCGGATCCGGCCACCTGCAACGCTCAGGACACGGCCCCCCATGCAGCCGGCCTCATCCGCGTCATGAACGACGATGACGAGGCTCTTGGAGAGTGGAATCCCAACCTCGACACCGAAACCATGATTCTCGGCTTGGAATACATGATGCGCCTTCGCATTTTTGACGACCGAATGATCAAAATGCAACGCACGGGTAAATTGTCGTTCTACATGCGATCGCTCGGTGAAGAAGCCATCGCCATCGCCCAAACAATGGCTCTTGAAGAGCAGGATTGGTTGTTCCCGTCCTACCGGCAACCAGGGGCACAGTTTGTACGAGGACGGGACATGGTAAGCATGATTTGCCACTGCATCGGAAACACTGAGGACAACGTGCGAGGACGGCAAATGCCGGTTCACTACACCTGGCGACCCGGCCGATTCATCTCCATATCATCTCCGGTAGGCACACAATTTTCTCAAGCGGTCGGCGTTGCCATGGCCAGTGCCTACAAAGGAGACGATGAGGTGTGCATTTCTTGGCTTGGCGACGGCACGTCTGCCCAAGGCGACTACCACTACGCTCTCAACTTCGCATCGACATTCAAGCCACCCGTGATTCTCAACGTTGTGAACAATCAATGGGCCATCTCAACCCACGTTTCTCTCGCCACAGGCGGCCGAACGTTCGCTGAGCGTGGACTGGCCTACGACATCCCGTCTCTCCGTGTTGACGGCAACGATTTCTTGGCCCTTTACAGCGTCACAAAATGGGCCCGTGAACGAGCCTCAGCAGGATTGGGGCCGACCCACATTGAGGTCTACACCTACCGTGCAGGAGCGCACTCGTCGTCCGACGACCCCTCTGCCTATCGGCCCAAAGAAGAATTCGAATGTTGGCCGGGCGGCGACCCTGTTGAACGTTTGAAGGACCACCTGATCTTTATTGGCGAATGGGACGAAGAACAACACACAGCCTTGGCAGAGAAAATCGACGCTGAGGTCATGACGGCCTACAAAGCAGCGTGTGAATTTGGCGACCTTGCATCGGGGCCTTATCCACCTGCATCCACCATCTTCACCGAAGTGTACGAATCCGTGCCGTGGCACATCCAAGAACAGCGCGAGGAACTCGGGAAGTGAGGCGGTACCATGGCGAAAATGAACATGATTGCAGCCCTCAATTCAGCGTTGGACCTCCAACTGAGCAACGACCCAAACATCGTTATCTTTGGAGAAGACGTTGGTTACTTCGGCGGTGTCTTCCGCGTCACAGCCGGACTTCAAGAGAAGCACGGCGAACACCGTGTGTTCGATTCGCCACTGGCTGAAGGCGGCATTGCAGCCATCGCCATGGGCATGGGACTCAACGGTCTTCGCCCGGTCGCAGAAATCCAATTCGCCGATTACATCTTCCCTGCCTACGACCAAATCGTCAACGAGATCGCCAAATTGCGCCACCGCTCTGGTGGCGAGTTCACCGCTCCCGTGACTTTCCGAACACCAGCAGGTGGCGGCATCAAAGGCGGCCATCACCACTCGCAATCTCCCGAGGCTCAATTCACCCACACGCCTGGGCTCAAAGTGGTGTATTGCTCAACTCCAAAAAATGCCAAAGGACTGCTGACCAGTGCCATTGAATGCAACGACCCTGTCATCTTTTTTGAGCCAAAGCGGTGCTACCGTGGACCGTTTTACGGAGACCCACACAACGTACCGACCTGGAACGACCACCCCGATGGGGAGGTTCCTGAAGAGTACTTTTCCATCCCTCTTGAAGAAGCCAGAATCGTGAAGGAAGGCTCTGCATGCACGGTCATCGCTTGGGGAACCATGGTTCACGTGGCTGAACAAGGAATTCGTGATTCAGGGTTGGATTGCGAACTCATCGACCTGCAAACGTTGGTACCTTGGGACAGGGACACCGTCGTCAATTCGGTCAAGAAGACGGGACGCTGCGTCATCGTTCATGAAGCCCCAAAAACCAGTGGGTTTGGTGCTGAAATGAGTGCTTCAATTCAAGAACGCTGTTTCTATCACCTCGAAGCGCCAATCCAACGGGTCACGGGGTGGGACACACCCTTCCCTCACACCACCGAATGGGATTACATGCCCAGTCCATCTCGCATTGCACAAGCCATCAAGAACACACAGGAGGAATAAACATGGGACTTTTTGAATTTAAACTACCGGACATAGGAGAGGGCGTTGTAGAAGGCGAGGTTGTTGAATGGATGGTCGCAGTTGGCGACACCGTCAAAGAAGACGACCCCATTCTTTCCGTGATGACCGACAAAGCCACTGTGGAGATTCCAGCACCGTGCGACGGGACCGTCAAGAGCCTGGTTGGTGAGGCAGGAGATATTTTACCGGTCGGCGCAGTTTGCATCGTGTTCGATGTTGACGGCGCTGGCAACGCAAGCGAAGACACGGCGGCATCTGAACCCGTTGCGGTCGCTCCGCAACCCACTGAGGTCTCGGAACCCGTCGCTCCTGCACCGGCACCTGTGGCCCCACCCGCACCTGCACCAGCAGCAACTGCCCCCGTGGCTCGGGCACCCGGTACCAAAGTTCTGGCTTCACCCGCCGTCCGCCAGCGAGCTCGCAGCGCCAACATCAACCTCGAACTCGTGGCTGGTTCCGGACCTGCAGGTCGCGTCAGCCATGCCGATCTCGACCGGCACATCGCTGGTGGAAGTGCAAGCAGTGGGCCCGCTTACGGCTCTGCCGTGAAATCCGCAAAGAACGGAACTGAGGACATCAAAATCATCGGTTTGCGCCGAAAAATCGCAGACGGCATGATGGCATCGTACAGTTCCATCCCTCACTTCTCGTACTTTGAAGAAGTGGACGTCACCGAGTTGGAGTCGCTACGACAGCACCTCAACGCCACACGACCAGAAGGGGCACCCAAACTCACCTACCTGCCGTTCATCATGCAAGCCTTGGTCAAGGCCCTCGCTGAGCGCCCCGAGTGCAACGCCATCTACGACGATGAAGCAAACGTGGTGACACGCCATGAAGCCATCAACCTCGGCATTGCCACACAAACCGACCGAGGATTGTATGTTCCTGTCGTGAAGCACGTGGAAGCGCAGGACATTTGGCAATCGGCCACTGAAATGGGTCGAGTCACCAAAGCCACCCGGGACGGGAAGGCGAGCGTGGACGACCTGTCGGGCTCGACGTTTACCATCTCCAGCCTCGGACGTTTGGGTGGCCTGGGTGCAACACCCATCATCAACAAGCCAGAAGTCGGGATTTTGGGCGTTCACAACGCCATCGATCGTGCCGTTGTTCGGAACGGTCAAGTCGTTGTTCGTCGAATCATGAACCTCTCGTCATCGTGGGACCACCGGGTCGTTGACGGTCACGATGGGGCCATGTTGGTGCAACTGCTGAAGAATTACCTTGAGCACCCAGCCACCATTTTCATGTGAGGTGCTTGAAATGAACGTTATGAAATGTCAAGTTCTTGTTGTTGGCGCAGGCCCAGGAGGCTATGTAACCGCAATTCGCTCCGCACAACTTGGCCTGAAAACCGTCATCGTTGAAGGAGAGCGTGCAGGAGGCACCTGCTTGATTCGCGGCTGCATTCCGTCCAAAGCCTTGATTCACGCTGCGCACAGTTTCCACAACCTTGCAAAGCATGCCAAAGGTGACGGCCACATGGGCATCTCAATCCCAGGACCAGCCGAATTGAACATGGCCAACCTTATTGGCTGGAAAGAAGGCATTGTTGATCGCCTCAACAAAGGTGTCGAAGGACTCCTGAAGAACGCCGGTGCGCAACTGGTGAGCGGTTGGGCGGTGTTCCAAGACGCCAAGACCGTCAAGATTGGAGAAGGCCCAGAAGCCACCATCATCGAAGCCGAGCACGTCGTTCTCGCCCAAGGCTCGGTCCCCATTGAACTCCCGTTCATGCCCTTCAGCGACCACGTGCTTTCCTCCCGTGAAGCCCTCACGCTCGACACCCTCCCCGACCATGTTGTCGTGGTTGGTGGTGGCTATATCGGCCTGGAACTGGGCATCACCTACCGCATGTTGGGAGCCGAAGTAACCATCGTGGAAGCCATGGATTCGGTGTTGCCGCTGTTTGACAAAGAATTGCGAAGACCGTTGGAGTTGTACCTCAAGAAGAACAAAATCGTTGTCCACACGGGTGTTTTCGCCAAAGGCGTTGAAGAGCTTGACAACGGCCGAGTCAAGTTGAACTTCATCGATAAGAACGAAACCAGTGACGAAAAGATGCAGAGTGTCGAAGCCGACAAGGTGCTCGTCACCGTAGGCCGAAAGCCTCGATCAGACGGACTGGCCAGCACCGGTGTCGGTCTTACCGACCGTGGTTTTGTCAAGGTCAACGAACGTTGTGAAACCAACATGAAAGGTGTTTATGCCATTGGTGACCTCTGTGATTCAGGTGAGATGCTGGCGCACGTGGCCTCGTTCCAGGGTGAAATGGTCGCTGAAATCATCGCCGGTCACACCCGGGCTTACGACCCTGTTGCCGTTCCTGCCATCGTCTTCACCGAGCCGGAAATCGTCTCGGTTGGTTTGTCACCAGATCAAGCCAAAGAAGCAGGCCATCCCGTGATCGTAGGGAAGTTCCCTCTGGCTGCAAACGGCCGAGCCTTAACACAAGAAGCAGAGAAAACTGGCGGTTTCATTCGTGTTGTCGCACGTGAAGACGACCACCGAATCTTGGGCATTCAAGGTGTGGGGACCCACATCAGCGAATTGGTCGGCGAATGGACATTGGCCCTTGAGATGGGTGCATTGCTCGAAGACATCGCCCACACGGTTCACGCTCACCCGACCATGACCGAGATGACCCACGAAGCTGTTCTCGATACGCTTGGTCACGCCATCCACAAAATGTGATGGCCGCCCCTGTTCAAAGCCACGATGGGCTTCTTTGATGGTCGTCAGCGGACGCAACGAATGAGAAAATCAACCGATTTCAATACGTCAATTGAACATCGGAACTCGTGGCAAGGGCGATGACTCCGGGGGGACCGCTCCACTCAATGTTCTCATCAGGCACAACCAAGGCCTCATCGCCTTCATTGTGCCCCAACGTGGCCTTTACCGATGCAAACGAACAGTACAACAGAGCGTTGGTGCAGATCGTTTCCATCATGTCGGAAATCATGGTTGAGTCGGGACCAAATTCACCGTTCAAGGTTTCAATGTAAGCGGGATCCAGAAGTCGTGTACCGGCTGCGGCAAAAAACACCTTG
>QXXW01000049.1:0-3541 GCA_009887255.1 Candidatus Poseidoniales archaeon
TTTCTGAGCATCTCGTCCCGAGTGATTTCTTGAGGCTGACCAATTTCACCACCTCAAGCAACCTTTCTATGCCCCTTGACGGTCTCCAGACGCTCAATATTACCTCGAACTTTACATTGCGGGACGGTACCCCGTACGCCGCCCTCCCGTCAATGTGGGACGTGGCCGTTGAGTGCGGTTGGAAAGGCCACTCATGGCTCGCCAACGGTTCCTTGAACGAAAGCGGGGTGGCCATGTGCTCGTACCCAATGGGCCCAGTAGCGCCCGGTGTTCACCAGGCATGGATGCGCGTCGCAGTAGAGGGTGCACCGAGCACCGTATTCACAACTGTCGAACGGACGAACACGCCCATGCAATTGACCAGCCCGGTACCTACTGTGTTCGTACCTCAGCGAGGGTCAAGCCTGCTGAACATCTCTGACGTTGCCATTGACCCTGATGGCCAACCGGTGCGGGCGGTCAACGCAACGTTGGTCGGCCCCGATGCCAGTCATTTCCGAGTCGTGTTGTCTTCCGACGGCCTCAGTTTGACGGTTGACCACCCCGATGATGAGGAGTGGCTTGGTGAATGCCAACTCCGGTTGGCATTGGCAAGCGATGGAGGCGTCCAAGACGAGGCCAACACCAGCCTCCGTGTCTTGCTTACAGAAGTGGATGACCGTGTCCGTTCGAGGGGTGTTGTGCCCATTCAAGAACTCCAGGAAGACGGGGATCCACTCGCCCTTGACCTCTTGGAATATGTTGAAGATCCCGAAGGTCAGCCGTTGTCCCTGACCATCAATGAAGAAGCGTTTGGAAATGCAGGTCCGGTGCGCTTCTCTCTCGAAGGGACGGTGCTGACCGTTGTCCCCCTTGAACACCGGTACGGTTCGGTGGTGCTGCGCGTCATGGTCAGTGACGGCACGACACAGCCGCTTGAGGTTGGTGTGCCGCTCGTGGTCAACTCAGTCAACGACCCTGTTGTTCTCAACATCAGCATGTGGACTGACCTTGCCTTCGACGAAGACGACCATCTTGCCGTTCCGTTGGGGCCTTGGGCGTACGATGTCGACGGCGATTCATTGGTATGGAGCGTGGAACACAACCATTCCGAGCTAACGGCCAACGTGGTGAACGGAACGCTGCATCTTGAAGCCTCTACACACTGGAACGGTGTGTTCCCAAACGTTCGTCTCAGTGTTTCAGACGGTGGTCAACCCTCTGTCAGGAGCCTCAACGTTACGGTTAACCCCGTTGGGGACATGCCGGTGGCCACCATCACGTCGTTGCAATTGCTTGAGGGTTCCCAAACAGCCACCATGCAGTGGAGAATAGCGGATGTGGACGGCCAACTCAACACCAGCGGTACGGTTCTGGTGGACGGGCAAGAGGTGTCAACGAATCATTCGTGTCTTTCCGATACACCGACCCAGTCTCAATGCGTCTCGTTGATGGCGTTCCCATCTGGAATTTCGGGTTCTGTCTCCGTTGAGTTGCGTCTATGGGATGATGAATTGATGCGCACCGGTGTGGTCACGTACCTCTACGATACGGGGGGCAACGCCTCGGTTTCAACAGAAGAAGACGCCGGGGTTCAATCAGGTCTCCCCACCGGTTGGTTGTTGGGCGGATTGGGCGTGTTGTTGGTAGGGGCGTTGGTCTTCTTCTTGACCAACCGGTCACCGCCTCCGGCTTCCCCATCGATTCATAGCGATGCACGCAACGATTCTGAACCCGCCAAGAAGGGTTTGCTTGAGCGTGCGAGAGAGCGTTTGTGATCAACAGGCTCAGGCTGCAGCGGGGGCTGTGGTTGTCCACGCACCCATGGGCTTGTGCCAGTCCCGTACTTGGTCGGTTTCCAAGCGCAACTGAATGCGTTGCCCTTCTTCCAACACGACATCCTCGAAGTCAAAATCCACGACGAGTTCGTTGGAGCGGAAGGTGTCGTCAAACAACACCTCGGTCATCGTGACCTGTTCTTCGTCGAGGAGTTCGTACACGACGCGGAGATGGCATTCTTGCAGAGGGTTGCGCAAGGCGCATGATTCGCTGCTGCCGTCGTGTTCAACCATCACGTATCCCTCAAGGGTGGCCGTTCCGTCGTGTTCGCTCAGGGGAATGATGGTGTCCTTTGCTGTGGGGGCACAGACGCATTCCATGTTGTCCACTTCAACCTCGGAGTCAAGGTCGACCGTGACCGTAAGTTCTCGGGTTTCAACATCGTTGCCGTTGGTGATCGTCGCCGTCACCGTGTGGTGGCCCGGGGTTTCGAAGGCGTGGGTGACGTCTGAACCCGTGGCGGTTGTGCCGTCGGCGAAATCCCAAACAACAAGGCCATCCATGTTGCTGGTGCTGAACGAGAAGAGGTGGAAAATCTCCTCAACCTGTTGCTCCTCGTTGTTGTCGCCCTCATCAACCTCAACCATCACGTACCGGTTGGTACCGTTGTAGGCATCGGCTGAAATTGAGAATCCCTCATCAGAGGAGGAGAACTCAACGAGGTTGGTTCCAAAGACAGCATAGCTGGAGCCGGCTCCCACAGCGAACACCAAAGCCAGCACGGCGGCCAGTCGCAACTTGAACATGACCGCAGATTCGAGTTCGCGTTAATAAGTGGGTGTTTTTCTGATAGGAGAAAAAAAATCACAGGGGGATGTTTCCGTGTTTCTTTGGCGGCGACCATTCGCGTTTGGTCTTCAGGATGTTGAGGGCTCGAATCAAGCGCAGTCGGCTCTCCTGAGGTTCGATGACATCGTCTAGCCAGCCGTTGCGTGCTGCCACGTACGGGTCTCCGAATTTGGCCTTGTATTCATCAACGAGTCGTTGGCGGACGTTTTCTTTCTCTTCGTCTGGTGCTACTCCAATTTCCCGTCGATGAATGATGTTCACTGCGCCTTCGGCCCCCATCACGGCGAGTTCTGCCGTTGGCCATGCCACGTTGTAGTCGCTTTGCAGGTGCTTGCACGACATGGCGAGGTAAGCGCCTCCGTAGGCTTTGCGTGTGACGAGGGTGAGTTTTGGAACGGTGGCTTCGGCGTACGCAAACAGCAACTTGGCTCCGTGGCGAATGATGCCACCCCACTCCTGGACAACACCGGGCAAGAATCCGGGGACGTCCTCAAAGGTGACGAGTGGGATGTTGAACGCGTCGCATGTTCGGATAAAACGGGCGGCCTTGATTGAGGCATCAATGTCCAAGCAACCAGCCAGCACTTTGGGTTGATTGCCCACGACGCCAATTGTCTGGCCGTTCAACCGGGCAAACCCGATGATGATGTTCTCTGCGTAGGCCGGGAAGAATTCCATGAAATCCCCGTCATCAACCACTTCGGAGACAACGTGAACCATGTCGTAAGGCTTGTTTGGATTGTCGGGGACCAATTCCTGCAGGTGTTCGTTGCTCCGGTCGGTGGGGTCTGCTGTAGGGACCAAGGGGGGATCAGCCATGTTGTGGTCGGGTAAAAAGGACAGAATGGTTGCAGCGAGTTCGCAGGCTTCTTCTTCATCATCGGCGATCAGGGAAGCGATGCCTGAGCGAGAAGCGTGAAGGTTTGCACCACCA
>QXXW01000049.1:3551-6002 GCA_009887255.1 Candidatus Poseidoniales archaeon
GGCAGCGTCCACTTCACCGCTCATGACCTCGGGGGTTTCAAGCGGTGATGACATGAAAAGTTGACCGTGTTCCTCTCCAAGGATGGTAAAATCCGAAAGTGAGGCGGCAAGGGCTGAGGCTCCAACCACGGGGCCAAGAACCACGCTGATCATGGGAATTCGTCCGCTGCATTGCACCAGCCGATCAAGCATCACACCGGTGCCAGCAAGGGCGTTCACACCGTCTTGCGCTCGCTGACCGCCACCGTCCCACATACAAATGAGTGGAGCTTTGGCGCGTTCGGCCATTTCCACCACTTTGGCAATTTTCATGGCGTGCATTTCACCCATGCTGCCGCCGTGGACGCTGAAGTCTTGGGCGAAGCAGTACACTCGGCGTCCTTCAATGGTGCCTTGGCCAGTGACGACTCCGTCGCCGAGGGTTGGGTGCATGAACATCTGATGGTCAACCGTTCGGTGGGTTACGAAGGTGTCGAGTTCGAGGAACGAGCCTTCATCGAGCAACGTACCGATGCGGTCCCTTGCTGTTCCACGTCCGCTCACCCGAATGCTCTCTTGGCGCTTGAGTCCCCCGCCCAGGCGAGCAGCCTCACGCTTGCCTCGCAAGTCTTCTGTGCGATGATCAGCGTTTCCTTGCACGGTTGTTCCACTCCCTCTCGGTTTTTGATTGAAGCGCTCAACTTCGCAGGTTTTTGCGGTGTTCCCCGCAAAGGTTGCTCTGCATGGCTTCGCTGATTTCCATGCCTTGAGACAGGCACCAGTGGAGTTTCACGATCATCGCTTCGGGGGTGCCGTTGACGCCGTGACCCAACAGGCCCATTTCCCGCTGCTTTCGCCCTTTGGCGTAGACGTTCATGTTGACTGGGCCGTGGATGCATTGATTGACCACCAAGACTGGAAGGTTTCTGTTCATGCAGCGGGTCATGGTGCGCCACAGCAACGTGTTTTCCGGAGCGTCCCCCATGGGGTCGTCAATGGGCAAATGACCCAAGCCAGTGCCGTGGATGACCACGCCTTGCACACCGGTAGCGATGACGGCTTCAACATGCTCCCCGTGAAGCCATGGCCCTGCGATGAATTGACCAAGGCGTTGGCCCACTTCGTACAGGGATGGTGCGACGTTTATGGGTCGGCTTGACACAACATCAACACTCGCTGCATAAGCCGGGGTGAGGTTGTGTTCCAGACCATCCGAGGCCACGTTGATCGAGGCCAACGCTTCTGCGTTGACGGGTTGAAACGCATCGCGACGAGAAGAATGCAGCTTGCGAACACCCAAACCTGAATGAACGGCCATGTGTCCGTCGCTTTGCCCTTCGTGCATCACAACCACAACGTTGTCGCCAAATTCACCTGTTGGCAACGGACCATTTGCAGCCCAATGCACGGCTGAAAGGAGGTTCTCTGTGGCGTCGGTGGAACCACGGTCACTGGAGCGCTGGGAACCCACCATGACGACGGGTCCTGGCAATCGCCCGCCGCGTCCTGCAAAGGCGAAACTCAGCGCAGCTGCGGTGTAGTGGAGGGTGTCGGTTCCGTGGGCGATGACAACACCTCGGCACCCTTCGTTGAACGCCTCCTCAACGGCTTTGGCCATGCTGTTCCAGTGTTGCGGCCTGATGTCGTCGCTGAACATGTTGCCCATCTTGACCGTGTCAATGTTGGCGATGGCAGCCAGTTCAGGGAGCGATGCCAACATTTCTTCGGGTTCCGAACGAGCCACCACGGCGCCCGTGGCGTAATCGACTTTTGATGCGATGGTCCCACCGGTATGGACGATTCGTACGGAGGGCAGGTCGTTGTTGGCGCTTTTGTCGGCCTCAACAACCGAAGGTTGGGCCACGTTGTGGGGGCCGAGGTCCTCGCAGGAGACCACGTCCTCATGGCGGAAACTAACGTTGTAACCGTTGTCGAGTTTGAGGGTGATGTGATGTGGAGCGGCGTGGGGGAGGACCCTTCCTTCGTGGCGAACCTCGCCGTGATGCGAAGCGACCAGAATCACGGCACGGTGGCCGATTTCAGGCTTGTTGTCCATGGGTTGCTGGGGAGAGCGGCATCACATGAAGGGTTCGGCTCACTGCGACAGGTCCTTGACCTTCTCAACCAAGTCCATCCTTCGCAATCGCCAAACGCCGAAAGGCGTCATTGCTACGGCGATGATGATGACACCTGACATCAACTGCCAGGCGACGCTCGGAACAATGGTTACGGGGACGAAGAATTGCCAGGATGAGAACGATGCTGCTAAACCCACGGCCCCTCCGTAGGCAAACAGAACACCGACAACACCGCCGATGATTCCAATCAAGAGACTCTCGAAGAGAAGCATGGTCCCGAGGTTGCGCGTGGATGCACCAAGAACACGTAATGTGGCCAGTTCGAAATCCCGCTCTGCAACGTTCATGATCATGGTATTGAACATGACAACAACCGTGAACAGCAATCCAAGGT
>QXXW01000005.1:0-2983 GCA_009887255.1 Candidatus Poseidoniales archaeon
GCCCCTGAGCGGCCAACCTCCCTTTGTGGAGGAGCACGATGTTGTCGCAAACCCGTTCGACATCGTCCATGAGGTGGCTGGCCATCAGCACCGATCGTTGACCGTCGTTCACCATGGTGTTGAGGGTGCTGATCATGAATTCCCGGGTGTTCATGTCAAGGCCGTTTGAGGGTTCATCTGCTATGATGAGGTCCGGGTCGTGAATGATCGCACATGCGAGTTTCGTTGCTTGCTTCATCCCCGTGGAAAAACTGCTGATCTCTCTGTAACGCTGTTCCCCAATGCCCACGAACTGGAGGGCTTCGTGCGCTCTGTTCAACGCTACCTTTGGGTTCATCCCCAACAATTCACCGGAATATCGGACTTGATGGATGGCGTCCATGTTGGGATTCAGTGCTTCGTATTCAGGCATGTAGCCGATGCGTTGACGAATTTCTGATCCCTGAGTTTGGATGTCGTAACCAAGCACCGTTCCTTCTCCGGATGTGGCCGTAATGAGTCCCAAAATGGTCTTGAGAAAGGTGGATTTTCCTGCTCCGTTCTGGCCCAACAGCCCAGTGGCGCCCCGGGGAACGGAGAGGTTGAGATCGTCGAGGGCCGTGTGGGGGCCGTAGGATTTTGTCAGCCCCTTGGTGTGGATGATGAGGTCATCCGGTTCCGACATCGCTTTGCAGGTGGTTAGCGACGCCCCATGAAGGCTTTCATGCCATGTTACTTCTGCTTGTCAGCGTCACCAACGCCGCCACGGGTTTTGACAGCGATGCCTTTGGAGAAGGTTTGCAGGTCTGAGGCGGTGCATTGTGATACACCATGGCCGATGTAGGTCCCTGACTCGTTGACGATCAGGCATGCCTCGCCGGGGTTCAGCCACGGGTCGCAAGCCTTGGTGAATCCGTGAAACACGTTTCGTCCTTTCCGAACGAACGGTTCCGCATCGTCATCGACCACCACCACTGCAGGGCCTCTGTGCGTGCTGGTCAGCCATTCGCTGGTGACCACCGTTGTGGGCAACGGTTCTGTTCGTTTGCTCATCAACATCCGTGCCCCCTCGGTGGACAAGGACAAGCCCCCGTCGCGCAACCGAGGGCTGAAGAGGTGAACGCCTTCTCGGGTGTTGATGTTCTTGACGCGCCCCTCTCTGTTCACCACGAAGGTGGACCCCTCAAGCAACTCAACAGCGGTCGTTCTCGAAATGTTGTGCAACGTCATCAACTTGTCCCGACCTTGCTCAAGACGCCAGGCTCCCAACGCAGCCTCTCTGTCGTCTTCACGAATCGGTTCATGAATTCCTGATTTGGATGCAATTCCCAGCCCGTTGATGGCATCACTCAACCGTTGTTTGAGTCCTTCGCCAGCGAGATTAACGGTCGCATACTCCACCTCCAAGAAGCCAAGGCGTTCCAGTTCTGTCCGCACCCAGTCGGCTTCTGGTTCGTGCTGAAGGACCCAAGGCGGCGCGTCCAAGTGAGCGAAGGGATTCAAGTCCTCCAATCCAACAGGAATTAACCCCAGCGGCGTAAGGATGACAACCGATACTTCGGGAAGGTGGACCTTCATCCAAGGCAGCACGTTGGTCAACCGTTCGCGGAATGGGCCACGGATGCCGTGAAACACCACAACGTGGCGGCAACCTTCGGGTGCTTCCCACCGGTGGTGAATGAGCTTCCGAGCTTTTTGGATGAACGGCCGGCTGAAGGTGTCATCACCGCCCCACAGCACGCCTCCGTGACGCGGGGTGTGTTGACTCCAAAGCAACCAATCCCATGCGTCTTCCCAGGTCCCGCGTTCACCTTCTTCATCGACGCCCGATTGGCGCTCATGACGGATTCGTCCGTGGTTCACGGGGCTCCTGCCCGGTGGTGTGTTCAACCACAGGAACGCCTCCCGGAGGGCGGGATGCTGATGACTGCGTTGTTCAGCAAGTTGCCAAATTTTACCGTCACGGACCGCTTGCTTGCAACGGGCCAATTCAGCGAGGGTGACTTCGAGATTGAAATGGGCGAGCAGGTTTTCTCGCTCGTCTGCAGGCAGTGCCCTGACGGCCTCAGGCGTTGTTGTGGCAACACACGGCATCAAGAGCGGCCAATCCACCAAATCATCGATGCGTTCTGTGCCCCACGGTGTGAGCAAACGACCGTCTCGAGCAAACAGAGCATAGGCGGCAGAATCAAACAAATCAGCCCCAAGAGCCACCGACATCGGAAACAACATCGGATGTCCGCACCCGAACATGTGAACGGGCCGGTTTGGAGGCAGATGCGGCAACGTCGCCATCATGATTTTTGCATAGTCTTTGTAACGCTGCTGTTCCATCACCGGAACGATACCGCCAACAGGGTGGACAGAAAAGTCGTGTTGACCCATATGCACGGCGGACAGTTGACGAAGATCACGGTGAACACCGCCTTGGATGGGACCGTTGAGCATGGTGTCTTCAGCGGCCACCAAACTGGCTTCTGCTCGGCGTTCGGTTTCCTCCACCGCTTCCTTCACTTCTTCTCGTTTCATGTCCGGGCGGCTGAACACGTCAAGCATGGTCGCGATGTCCACACCAATGGTTCGTTGGAACTTCACGATGTCTTCTACGCCGACCTCCACGTCGCCGTAAACATAGGCCTGAAACGTCCCCGAATCCGTCATTACGACGCCGGGATAATCCAGTAGGTCGTGGACGCCTTTGGATTCCGCATGGGCTTTCAATTCCTTGTGTTTCCAAATGATGTAGGAATTGGTGATGAGGGCGGCGATCCCGTAACGATCCCACATCACGCGGGGTTCAATCGTTCGAATGCTGGGATTCACAACGGGCAAGAGTGCCGGTGTTTCCAACACCCCGTGATGGGTGTGAAGTCGACCGAGCCGGGCGCGGCCGTCCCGCTGGGTCACCTCAAACCGTCCGTGATCTTGGGGGCGACACGCTTTCGGCTTAGGGCGGGACCCGGATTGCCATGCGACCATGTTAACGGCCCTGACCGGCCATGGT
>QXXW01000050.1:0-7923 GCA_009887255.1 Candidatus Poseidoniales archaeon
GGACAGCCGTTGTCGTCGTGGTCCATCAATAGCAATGCCGTACGCATTTCGTTCATCTCCACCGTTACGACTCATGCCCTGTCTGAGTCAGCATCAACCGTTGCGTCGTCCTCTCTGCTCTCCTCGGATACAATCGGTTCGGTGGTGTATTGGCTTTCGTGTGGAATGGCAATTCTTGCCGTTTCCACCAAGGTTTCAAGGTTCGTGGCCGTCACACCCGCTGCTGAGAGAGCGTAGACATAGTCGCCCATGAAGATTGAACGGCGAATGCTTTGATCGTTCCACCAGTACCGTTGTTGGTCGACATCGCTAAACAAGGAGGAATGGTTGACTTCACCATGAATCGACAACGTACCGTTGGCTTCATCGACGCTCACCAGCATCAACTTGGAAACGTATTCGTACGACCATGAATAGCGGCCGTCCTCGTTTGTGCTGGTGTAACGGTAGGTTGACAATGGAACAGCAAGGGTTTGTTTGGGGGCCCAATACTGGAAGGCTTTGGACTCGTAACTGGCTTCGGACCACGACCATTGCCACCCGTCACCGTCGTTGTTGTTGACCGGTGCAATTCGGAGAACTGCGTCGCGTGCAGGTGCGGTGGGGTCGCTGATGTTGAACAACGAGAGTTGGGTGCTCGACCAGTCAAGCCCCGTTCCGTCTTCGTTGGCAGGGCCCATGCCAATGGTCAGCAAGTGGTCTCTTGACAGCGGATGAATGTAGGTTGACACCCCTGGCACCTCCAGTTCACCAAGGATGGTTGGGTTGGTTTCGTCTGAGACGTCGATCACCCACAGCGGGTCGATCTGCTCAAAGGTGACAAGATAGGCTCGATCGCCATCAAACCTGGCCGACCAAATCCGTTCGCCCGGCGCGATACCGTCCACTCGGCCTGTTTCAACCAACACTTGGCGTTGAGAGTCAAGATCGACACTGCGGGTCAACGTCACGAGTTGCGACGACATAGGTTCTGGGTTTTCAAGCCACCATCGGCCCCATTGACCGGTGGTGGTGGCCACCCGCAACACGCCTTCATACTCAGACAGGGAAAACTGGTTGAGGACCGTCCCGTTCACTCGACCCGAACCCGTGTAGAGGGTGGTGGTGGGCGAACTGATGTCGAACGTGTGAAGGTTCGTCATCTCGTCAAAACCGTCGTTGCCCCAGAACCACCACCAATCAAAGGCGCTTTCTGCGAGCACAAGGACGTCTTGAGAAGCGTAGACTTGAGGGTAATTGCCAACCACATGGTCGACATCAAACTCAAACGTCGAAGAAGCGAGTTCAAGAGCAAAAATACTGGTAATGCCTCGGTTGAACCCGTCTTCTGGCGCAACAAAGTCAGCGCATGCACCCTCGCTCATTTGATGGGTTGACACCTGGCCGTTCGTGAGTTCATACACTTGAGGGATGAGGTCGGCGAGGGTGAGGTTGTCAAGTGCTGCCCGGTTGGACTGCATCGTTTTGTAGGCAATGCGTTCGCGAATCTCTCGACGAAGAGGAGCGTCCTCTTCCCAATCGAGATCGTAGTATCCGTTGGGCAAATTCAGCCACGAAGTCATGCCGTGCACGTCCATCCAAGCGTGGGTGACGGTGCGAACGGTGCCGTTGGTTTCCCTTGCGGTGATGTATTGACCCTCGATGTACAGTTCCCTGTCAACCGTCGCATCGGAACCGTCACTGACATCCAACACGGTGAATTTGGTGAGGGTGTTGGTTCGCCAGTGGTTGTATTCACCATCCCATCCCATCGCGTCGATGACCGGGCTGTTGCCGTGAATGGCCCACGGGTTCAAGGTTGAAATCACAACAAGGCGGTCGCCATCGAGCATCATGGCCCTTGGGGTGCCTTCCAGTGAGAGGTTGGATTCCTGCGTCAATTCCCCAAATGTTGGAACGCCAAACACATGCAAACGCTGGCCCTGGAGGAAGTAGATGTGGTGCCCGTCGGTTTTGACGAAATCGGCTTCATCTACGCCTTGCTCTTGGTTGTTGGTGCCGGAATAATCCGTGCCTTCGGTTCGTCTGGTGGCCGTGTCGGTTGATCCAGCGGTTGTGGATTCAGCAGCGCCGTCGTCCATGGCCATTTCTGAATCAAACATGATATCGCCGCCCCAGAACCTGTACTGCTCTTCGACGGCCTGGAGAAGTTGAACGCGGTATTCTTCCTCGATTGAAGCCTTGAGGGACGATTCGAGGTCATCGCAATCGTCGTAATCAAACAAATGAGGGCTGGCGACGGACCGGGATGCGGTTGGCGGCCAATCCTCTGGGAGTTCAACGTCTGGCATTTCGACCACGGGGTCCATGGTGCCCAAACAGCCGGCGCCAAAAAACAAGCCAACCATCAGCAAAGCCAGAACTTGGCGCTTCTGCATGAACGGTGTTCTGCCACGAATTGATATTAAGGGCTTGGTCAGTTGATTGACTGTTAAACGGGCAACATGCCCTGCTGGTAAGCATAACCCACTCCGACGGCCACAAAACCGATGGCTGCCATCAAAAAAAGACGTTTCTTGCCTTTCTTCGGTTTGCTGGTGGCATGGACTGCCGGGACCACGGTTGGGAGGTCAGGCAACAAGGTGACATCGGGTAGAGGAAGGGGGAGAGTCGCTGGGAGAGGGAGAAGCGGTCCTTCATCGGCTTCCACTTGAATTCGCCCTGGATACAGTGAATCCAGATCTTCTAGCCCAGGTGCTTCAGGAATGGGGCCCAAAACCCGTGACCAAACCGATGCAAGGCCTTCAGCGGAAACCGGTTTTTCCAGCCAAGCCACCGCCCCAGCTGAGTATGCTGCGTCCCGTGCCAGCGAAGCCATACGGCGCGGTGCAATGAAGACCACGCGCTCCTCGCCTCCGTGTTCCCGCATTTCAAGAGCGGCTAAATGGCCGTCCAATGATGGCAGATCAAGAGAAAGAAGCACCAATTCAGGATCAATCCGTATGTACTCGTCCACCGCTTGGTCCCCGTCTTCACAGATGACGACGTTGAAATTCTTAGCCTTGAAAAGGTTGGCCAACCGATGGGTGGACATGGGGTTGTTGTCCACCAGGAGAACGGTTGGAGCCGCCGTATCGTCAACTTCTGAAACCAAACCCATGGGTATCAATCATCGGCAGGATGGCCCTGCACATCAAACAACCGCTACTCTTCTTCCTCGGACAATGGTTTTGAAAGGTCCTCGACCGGAGCGTCCTGTGGTTGAGTGAACGTCTCCTTGACGACTTGGTTCTGTGCCTCTTGTTCCATGTGTTGCCTCCGCACTTTCGGCGCTTGGGTGAATTGCATTTGCAGCTCACTGATCACCGACCGAAGCATTTGGAGTTCTTGGGGCGTTAGGTTCCCATCGGTCTTCTTTTGGAACATTCGCAACACTTCAATGCCTTCTCGGGCCTCGGGCAGGTTGTAGTGAAAACTTCCTTCTTGATCCGGCATGTACCCCATGTGGAGCAATGTTGAGCGTTGGAGCATTTGGACGATTTGAAAAAATCGTGCGGAATCTTCGTCGGCGAACATGTCGGCCATGGTGCTTGGAGGGTGCGCGGGTACTTTTGGCCTGCGCTTCATTCAAACAGTTGCTTCAGCAGCCACTCGGGGTCGAATTGCAACAAGTCGTCGTATCCTTGCCCAACGCCGGCAAACACGATAGGGCGGCCTGTTGCAAACGCAATCGAAAGCCCGGCACCTCCTTTGGCGTCGGTGTCCATTTTCGTCAACACTGCGCCATCGAACTTCATGATCTCTTGGAACATTTTGGCCTGTTCCACTGCATCGTTGCCCGCCAGTGAGTCGCCCACGAAAAGAGTAAGATGTGGGTTCGTTACCTTGCGGACTTTGTTCAACTCGTTCATCAGGTTGGTTTTGTTTTGCATTCGGCCTGCGGTATCAACAAGAACCACATCAATGCCCTTGGCCTTTGCAGATTCAATGGCGTCCCTTGCAATGGCTGCCGAATCACCGCCGCGCTGGCTTGAAACGCACCGGATGCCCAGACGCTCACAGTGGGATTCAAGTTGCTGGATCGCGCCTGCTCGGAAGGTGTCCCCTGCTGCAGCGATGACGCTCAGGTCGTTGTTGAGCAAACGATGAGCGATTTTTGCTGCCGTTGTTGTTTTCCCAGTGCCGTTAACACCCACAAGCATCACCACGACTGGCGTGTCACCCTCGGCAACAAAGCGGCGGATGGAGGCATCGAAATCCCAATATCCAGCCTCCAACAACGATTGCAAGGAGCGCTTTAATGCTGCTTCGAGCACTTTTGAGAGGTCTGCGCCCTTACGGAGACGAGCCCCCACGAGAGCACCACGAAGGCTGTCGATGATGGCGCTGGTGGCTTCAGAAGAAATATCAGATTCCAGAAGCACCCACTCGAGTTCTTCGAGGAGATTGTCCAAGCCCGAGCCTTCCTTGATGACTCGTCCTCCTTCTTCGACCACACCCCCTCCCAAGTCCACGCTGACCGTGGACCCGCCGCCCGTCTCGATGTTGGCTTGTTTTAAGGTGCCGCGGGGTGTTTGTGCAACCTCAACGAGTTGGCGCCCGGTTGTGGTTCGCATCATGGAAAGGTCAACTTTTGAGCCGCGGGGCCTCGCGATTTCGGTGGCACCCCGTTTCTTGAGAGCTTTTATTGCACGGTCTTCCGCCCGCTTCCTATCTTTTTCTTGACGCTCGAGAAGTTTTCGTTCCTTGCGACTGAGGGGGCGGTTGATGACGGGTTCATCGTCGTCCCAGTCGTCCCAATCGTCGTCCGAAGATTCTGATTCTACCTCTGGGGCCGCTTCAAGAGCGTCAAGATCTTCCCATTCCTCGTCGACCTTGACCGATTCTCGCAGAAGGGTTGCTTGCCCTTCTTCAGAGTCCGCTTCAACGGACAGATTGGTTTGGTCGGTTTCGTCGACCACGTCCTTTACACGTTTCTTGAACCGATCAAACAAGCCCATCGTATCACCTTAATCATCAAGCGTCAGTTCCCCACCAAACATGCTACGACGTCGGCCTCGTGGTGCGGATGGTTGGCGGTTTTCTTCCTCTACGTCTGGGGCTGACTCCTCCGCTTGAGAGGGTGGCAGTGGGGCGGATGCCGGCGAAGTTGAATTCGCCTCCATCGCCGTAGCCATCCGATTGAAGGTCTGAGCGCCCGCTGCGAGTTGTTGTTCGGTTTGTTGGGCTTGGGTGGCAAGTTCGTTGCGCAGAGCTTGTATGTCGTGTCGCCGTTGTTGGGTAATGGTGAGGGCTTCGGACCACGGCCTTTCCCCGAAAATGTTGGACCCAAGATCGATCAGTGCGGTGCCTTCGGTTGAGCCGGCTTTGTAGGGTAAACTTACCCCGGAGCCGATGGATACGTGTGTCGTGGTCTCGGCCGTTGGTTGTTGCACGAGGGCCTTGAGCACGGCCTCGGTAACGGTGTGCTCGGATAACACGGCGTCCACTTGTTCAAGCTGGCCGCCGATTTGTGTGTGGCGGGCTCGAAGCCCTTCAACTTCCTTGGCGAGTCGTTGCAGTGTGGCGCGTTCGTCCATGCGGTTCACCAACCCCACCGTGCCGGGGTAGAAGAAGTCGGCGACGGGTTCACTCTTCTTCGCTGACGGCTTGAATTGGGCCGCCGGCGTTGGCGATGTGTTCTCTGAAGTGATGAATGATTTGCGGGTCCTTTGAGGTTCGAGGGTCGATTTCTGCGACAGAGTCAATGTTGATTTTCCGGCGGTTGATGTTGTGGCGGGAGCCAAGGGTGGAGTACACCCGTTCCCTGGCTTGCTTGTCGTCTTGGGCTGGGATGTCAAAGGTGAATCCTTGTCGCTGGCTTCCGAACGGAGCGGTTCCCTTCACTCGATATGCCTTCATGCTCCAGCCGACCCAGCATTTGACTTTAAACGCGCTGGCGCGACCTTCGGGAGTCACAGAACCGAAACCTTGAGCCCAACAGGCCCCTAGGGTCGTCATGGGTAAGGCAGCGTGGTTGATTCTGCTGCTTCTCGTACCTTTCCCCGCAGCACCGCCGACGGCACAACCCGCCCAACACGACAACCTCGGTACGACCTGGGTTCTTGACCTCGGTGAAGACGTGTGGACGGTTGCCGATTGGACGGAACTCGTTGACCAAGGGCATCAACCCCTCCGGCACCTCTCGCCTCACCTTCTGCTCATGTGGACCGAAGGGGCAAAACCCGCTGATATCGGTGGAATCGGGGTTGAACAAGCGCCCCCTGTTCAATGGCGAAGCGGTCTTGATGAACCGTCCATTGCCGAACACAGCGCATTGCGTATCGTTCTTGAACCGTATTTGCCGGTGAACGTCAAGCTGGCCATAGGTGAACTTCTTTCGATTCATGGCCACCTCCTGGGCGAGGGTTTGGAAACGCAACACCCTCTGGCTTCCATCGTCACCTTGGAACTTCGCGACCCGGTCGTTCTCGCCGATTTTCAGTTGCCTGGTGTGGCCTGGGTTGAACCGGTCCTTTCAACAACCGCTCGCAACGGTCTTTCGGCGTCCCTCAGCGAACATGGCTCAATGGATGAACATCCGTTTTGGAACATGGGCTTGGACGGCACAGGTGTGGTCTTGGGGGTTGCCGACAGCGGGTTGGACGCCGACCATGCCTGCTTCCGAAACGCCACGGACTCTGATGCACTTCATGCTGATGCCGGGGCCGAACATCCTGCGCTGGGTCATGTTGGCCCGGAACATCGAAAAATCCTGATCATCAACACCACCATTGACGGCAACGACACACCCGGCCACACCGATTACCGACACGGGACCCACGTGGCTGGTACGTTGGTTTGCAGGGACGTGCAGAGCGAACGCAACGAAGAGGAGCCCACGAATGGAAGCGCCTTGGCCCACGGGGCAACCTTGGTGTTCCAAGACATCGTGAACGAAGATGGCTGGAGTCCGCCCCCTGTTGACGAATTGCTCGTTGAAGCGTCCCGAGCCGGTGCCATCGTCCACTCAAATTCGTGGGGGGACGACACCACGGCATACACCGCAAGAACGGGTTTGTTTGACGCCTATGCTGTCGCCGTTCCTTGGTCGCTGGCGTTTGTTGCTCCTGGCAATGCTGGGGAAGGGATCCTTGAGCCCGCCAATGGCCGAAACGTCGTTGCGGTCAGTGCCACATCAAAATCCCTCGACCCGCAACGGTGGAGTGGGACGGCTTACGGGCCAACAGAAGCCGGAACCGACGGCGTGTTCCTCCTCGCCCCGGGGAAATCCATTCGGTCGGCTGCTGCTGACGGCTTCCTCAACACCAACAACAACAATCTTCGATCTTCATCCGGAACAAGCATGGCCACGCCCTTAGCAGCAGGCGGAGCGGGTGTGATTCAGCAAATGTACGAGCAGGGCTGGATTATGGGTACTCGAGAATCGACGACAGAGCAATCGGCCAGGACCTTTGCACCATCATGGTCGAACATCGACGACATCACCGTCCGACTGGGCCAAGGTTTCACGCCTTCAGGTGCCTTGCTGAGAGCCACACTCGCATTGGCCACCACGCCCTTGAGCGAGGAACACCGCAACGGAGGAGATGGGGGCGATGAGTGGCGTACACCCTACGACGGTTGGGGCGTGTTGAATCTGAGCCAAGTGTTCAACCCGGCAGACCTGCAACACAACACCATGGCTTCCCCAAATCTTTGGATACACGACAGTTTCCGACTCAACGGGTCCCACGATGAGTGGGTTGCTGCACACCTCGCAAACGCCAGCAACGTCACTTCAATTGCTTCCACACCATGGTACGGCGAAGACGCTGCGGGGCCCTTTCTTCAAACCGGCGACCGGTGGGAACGACGCTTTACGCCTGTAGGTGATGAAGATGTCCGAATTCGAATGGCCTTTCCAGCCAAACCCGAACCCATGATGGTGGACGACCTTCAACTCAAGGTGAGGTTGGACGACGGTAGGGTGTTGTTGGGAGA
>QXXW01000051.1:0-5738 GCA_009887255.1 Candidatus Poseidoniales archaeon
TTGTTGCGTTGTCCGTCAAACTCAGCGTAATGAATTTGCTCCCATGTTCCCAGATGGAGTTGCCCGTTTCTCACGGGCATCGTGACCTGTTGGCCCAGCAGTTGACGCTTGAGGTGAGCATCGCCGTTGTCTTCACCCGTTCGATGATGCTGGTATTCTTCCCCCTCGCGACCATTGATACCGTGGAACGGTGCTATTTTTTCCAGCCACTGCATGATGTCGTGGTGCAACCCGTGTTCAAGATCGTTCACGTAACACGAAGCGGTGATGTGCATGGGATTGACCAGGACCAAGCCGTCCACAATGCCGCTCTGAGCAACGATGCGTTCCACATCTCTTGTGATGCACACGATCTCGTATCGGTGTTGGGTGTTCACGTGCATCTCTTCAACGTACGTGGCTGCCTGCCCGGTGATGAGTTCACCCATGCCAACGGCTCACCAAGAGGGCCTATCAACCTCGTGAGTAAGATGTGCAGGTGCCAATCAAGACTTTATGAGCACCGAGGAGTCGTTTGCAGCATGAACAAAGCGTTGGCGATGCTGTTCACCCTCGCGGTGTTGAGCACGCCTGCCGCAGCCGAGACCTACACCATCACTGGAATGGCCACGTACGGCGACCGATTGCCGGTGACGCTTCAATACGTCTACGTTGATTGCCCTCAAGGAGAAATTGATTGCTATGAGTTCCGAGGAACCAGCGCCATCACGGATGCCTACGGAGAATACACGCTGTCCATGGAGGTCGATGAAGACCACGACGGTATGGAAATGCACTTGCAACTCATGGGTGAAAACTTCTCCCACATCGTCGACCTTGATGCACATCGCAACGCATCCACAGGCCACATGACCGAGCACCTCCAACTCCAACAAACCATGGCTTCATCTGGCTTTTTCAACGGTTTAGGCTGTTGCCTCCTTCTGTTTGGTTTGGTGTTCATCTCAGCGGTCATGAGGACGGTGGCCGGATTGGCAACCCCTCAGGGCCGGGCTGCATTCCGTGGTCAACGTGAGCCCAAACGCTATGCATGTCCTGATTGTGAAGCAATGATCGCTCAACATTTGCTGGTGCGGCATTTGATTTTCGACCACGATTACGAACCCGTTGATGCCGGAGAGACCACCGGGGCATTGATGCGAGCGACGTGGATGAACACCGAACAGGAGTGAACGTTGTGAGCCAAGGTGCGCTCCCAGTGTGGTACCACCCTCTCTACACGGATGGCATTCATCCCGACGCCCGATTCCCCCGTGACCGCTATGTTCGGTTGTTGGAACGACTCAAGAACCCCGTGCGCTCGCAAGACGAGAGAACATCAACTGAAGGTCAACCCTCCTTCCAGTTTCGCACCCCACAACCCATCGCTCGCCAGCATCTGTTGTTGGCTCATGATGTCGATTATGTCGATCGGTTCCTCGCAGGAAACCTCACTCAAAAGGAAATGAAACGCATCGGGTTAACCCCGTGGACAGAAGCCATGGTTCAACGCACTCTTGTCCTCATGGGCGGCGCCTTGGAGGCCACCGAGCATGCCGTTCAATTCGGTGGTCTTACAGCGAACATGGCGGGGGGCACCCACCATGCACACCGAGGCTTTGGCTCGGGCTATTGTGTGTTCAATGACCTGGCCGTATGCGCAGTACACGCTCTGAACAATCTCGACATCAACAACGTGGCTGTCCTTGACCTTGATGTCCACCAGGGAGACGGAACGGCGACCGTGCTCGATCGTGTCAATGGTGCGCTCACGGTTTCCGTTCATTGTGCCACCAACTTCCCCTTCCGAAAGTCAAGGAGTGACCATGATTTGGCTGTCCCACCCGAAAGCGGTGATGTGGCCTATCTTGAAGCCGTGGAATTAGCGCTTGACCTCTGTTTTGAACATCAACCGGAGCTGTTGTTGTTTCAAGCTGGGGTTGACGCATTGGCAACGGATTCGCTCGGGAAACTCAACGTGACCCGAGAAGGCATGAAACGCCGCAACGACTTGGTGTTTGAGCGGGCCATCGCATGCGGCATCCCCGTGGTGGTGTTCATGGGCGGAGGCTATGCCAAACCACTCGACCACACCGTTGATGCTTTTGATGACCTGTTCACCCAAGCGGGCCTCTGGGCCCTCAAGAACGGGGCATCCACCTCTCACGTTTGATGAGCCTGTCTTGCAAAACGACCCGAATGCATGGGCATAGGAGCGCTTGAGGGACTTGAATCCTCACGAAGTGAGCCGGGGAGAAGAGCCAGAGCGGGAACGCCGACTGCCAGATGGAGGAGGTTGAGCATGATGGCTGCTTCAACAGTTCCCGAACCAAACGAGAAGATCCCATAAACGGTGAGGAACAGAGCGCCGCTGGCTCTCCACCATGCGTCCGCCTTGATGGTCAGGGCCCGCAAAACGGTGTGGTAAACCACTGCAAGCGTACAGAAGGAGAACGCAGCAAGAAAACTGGCGAGTGTGAACAAGAATGGGGGAAAGAAGGTTGATGCTTGACGCTCCCACGGTGCCCAAGGCGTGTCCATGCCCAATCCAATCGTCAGCAAACCAGCTGCTGCTGAGGCCAACAATCCAATGAAGACAAGGGGCGGAAAGGATCGCTTGATCGACATGCCAATGGCTGTGAGCATGGTTGTGGACCGTGCACACGAGTACATAGGCTCGTGTATTCGAACAGGATCAGAACTTAGTCAACAATCTTGAGAATTTCAAACGAGTGACCATCATGGCCCCAAGCCACACAACCCGGTTTGATGAATTCAAAATATTTGGTCGAAAAACTCCTTCCCAAATCGGGGTGGTCTTCTTCGAGCGTGACGACGATTCGTTCGCTGTACGCACCATGGCAACCTATGGAGGCCTGGCCTCGACGTCCATCCACAAGCACATGGTGAGGCAAGGACATGGTACCTTCGTTGTGAGGGCTGGGGCTGAGTGGATGGGGGTCAACCTCCAATCGGAGGTTTTCTTCAGTTGCTGGAACGGTGCGATGTTGATTTTTCATGATGGACTACATTGCTTACTCTGTATAAAGAATCACTCAAAATCGGCCTGAAACGAAGGCTCAGTGACCGAAGTCCCTGCTGATTCTGCTTTGGCTGCGATGCGACGGAGGGTTTGCATCGCCTCTTCAATCGAACCAACCTGTTCAGCAAATCGGGTTGGGGGCCAACCGCAATTGATGACGTCGACCTCTGCAGAACTTTCTTCGATCCATGCGCTGCATGACGAACCGTAACAGTGGGCCTTGAACCGTTCGATGTCGATCCAAAAGGTGGTTCGGTGGCACACAGGGCAGGTGCGGCATTCGTACTCGGAAAGAACCGTCACCGCATCTTCCCCAACAACATCAACGTCCCACGCAGCAACGCTGGCCCGCTCCATCTCGACCTGGTGTGACTTTTTCAAAAACGAGCGAAGAACGTTGAGAGCAGTTTCTTGAGTGCTGAAACAACCCATGCCGACAACGGAACCGTCCTTCTCAACTGCGCTTGGGACATAGACTCGCTCTGTCAGCACCATGACCGAAACGAGAAGGTGCCGATGCTTAAGCCTCGCTCATTAAGGGTGCCAATGGACCTCAATCACCGGCCGTCCACCGGGGTGGGGAAGGGGTGCTTCGGGTTTCTCAATTCTCACCGAAATTGAGGTCAAAAGGGCTCTGGTGGACAGGCGTTCAATGATCTGATGAGCCATTTCTTCGAGAAGTCGAATGGGGTGAATGGCGTTGAGCACCACATCGTCCACCGTCGTTTGAAGGTCTGCGTAATTGATGGATTCTTCCAACTCACTGATGGTTTCCCGCTCAAATTCAACCCAAACGGTGAACACAAACGGTTGTTCAGCCTCGTGTTCATGGTCAAAATAACCGTGCTTTCCACGAACTTCATAGGATTCCAATCCAACACGCCATTGCACGTCTTCACCTCACGCTTCGTCTCGCTCATGGACCCAAATAAGGTGGTAGCCAAATTGGGTTTTCACTGGAGCAGATACGCTGTTGAGGGGAGCACTCCACACAACTTCTTCAAATTCTTTGACCATGCGTCCTTTTCGAAACCATCCCAAATCGCCACCTTTTGGACCCGATGGGCAGGAACTCTTCTTCCGTGCCAATTTCTGAAAATCCTTCAGCTTGTTCACCTTATCTCGGATTTGAACGGCTTCACTTTTGGATTCAACCAAAATGTGCGAGGCCCATGCGCTTGGAGCGACCATGGGCAAGGCAACGGAGAAGCGGTTTTGAACCCTCTCAATAATCAGAGTAGGCCAAGAAACGCATGTAAGTTCCGTAAACCGTAACAGAGACCCCTAAGGATTCTTCGTTGAACCGGTCCATGGTATCGAGGTACGTGTGGTATTCCCAACTGCCGCTGCCGTAGCAAACGACCGCTCGGCCTCGCTCACCTTCGCCGAGATCGTAAACAAACGGGCCATGGTCGGAATTGTAGGGCATGCCGTCTTCTGCACCTTGGTCTCCTGTAAGAACAGACAGTCGGATGTCGTACCGGTCCGCTACCTCGCTGCGTTCATTGACGTATAGCTGCGTAATTCTCTCAATGTGTCCCATGTCGTCTTGGTTGTTGCCAAACAAGGTAAGGGAATTGCCGCGGTTGCTGAAATCAGCGTCGACGTGATTCATGTCGAGGTTGATGTACAACCGAAGGTCGTCGCTCAAACTGTTTTGGAAGGCCTCAACATACGCCCTGCTCCCGTAAAGTCCCTCTTCTTCACCACCCCAGGTGCAAAATCGAAGGGTTCGTTCAGGCGTCCCGGATTCATTGACCACGGCACTGATTTGACGTGCCATTTCCATCACACTGGCGGTACCGGAGGTGTCGTCAATGGCTCCTTCTGCATGGTACACGGTGTCGTGATGCCCACCGGCAATGACCACTTCACTTGTGCGGCCACGAATTTCTCCACACGGAACGTAGATGGTGCGCTCTTGGTTGTTGGTGACATCAATGTTCATCTCCAACACACCGGTGGGCCCTGTGGCGTTGAAAATAGCGGCTTCGAGAAGTTCACCTGCGTCCTTGCTCATGGCGATGAACGGCAAGTCGGTGGGAATGCTCCCCCCGTTTGCAGCGGTCACATCGTCCAGTCCTGTTCCTTTGAAGATGGGAACGCAATCGGTGGCCTCGATTTTACCGCAATTGTAGTTCTTGTTCACACGGATGAGGCCTGCAAGGCTGTTTTCTGCTGCCTTGGACATCAGGTCGGTGTTTCCTCCAACCGTTCCGCCGCTGCGCACGTAGCCAACGGTTCCTCCAGCACTTGCCCAAAGGGCGTCATCGCTTCCGTTGCCGAGGTCGGTGACCTGAACATCTTGTTGAAAGGTGTATTCGGATTGACCAGAGAAACCTTGGATCACGTAATCCTCTCGGTGTTGAAAAGCAATGACTTCTGAATTAAACGCAAACGCCCCCTCACACGGACTGTTCCCTCCAAAACCTTGCACGCAAATTCGCAAACTTGGCTCCGAGTTCACTCGGTGCATGGGGACCTGATAGGAGTGAAGTGTTGTTGACATTCCCATGGCTTCGAATTCAGAGATGATGTAATTTGATGCGTTTTCTTCCTCAACGGTGCCGCTCATCCGTCCATCCCATTCGGGATGCCCGAAGGAGACCAACTTCTCAGCAAACTGTCGGGTTTGCGACGCGTCGTAGTCGATGAGTTCATATTCGTAGTCGGGAGCAAAACCGAGCCATGCAGGTTGGAAGACAAACACTGCTGT
>QXXW01000052.1:0-3958 GCA_009887255.1 Candidatus Poseidoniales archaeon
AACCCTTGTTTCCGACGATAATGGGGAGTATCTCACCGAGGAAGGACAGGTGGAAGGGGACCTTTCAGGATACGGTGAGAGGTTCGAATTGGGCAACATGGCCCCTGTTCTGCTTGAACTTCAATGGCCGTTGATCATGACGGGTGAGCTTCTGGGAGGATAGGGGATAGCGAGGAAGCAGGCGGTGATGCGTTTTCAACCGACGGTTCCCTTGACTTCCAGTTCGAAATGTACGGGGACGGGTACACTGAATTTTCTGCTGAAAAACGTGAGGATTGAGAACGCAGAATTCGAGCACGGAACGACCAACCACCGGCCTCCAATACCGCAGATCGGTGAGGCTTGCTGATGACCGGCCAACCCGATGCGTTCAACAAAAAGCCATGGATGAGGCCAAACTACTTACTGATGGGCTCTCAGATAGGGGCATGCAGCCAGCACGTTTAGCCAAGCGAGGCGGATGGACGTTGGTCATCCTATCGATTGTCATCATTTCAATCGGCGCATCCATGATGGAAAGCGGTGGTGTGATCCTCGGTTACGGTGATTCCAGCGGAGAATTCACGGTTGATGCGTCGCTTGAAGGAGCCACGCTCCTCGTCCTCGAGGATGCGGATGAAGGCCCCCCAAGTGCCGCTGAATGTGAGCGTGTAGAACTGACCCTCTTCGGGCCTTCAGGAGAGACCGTCGCCCTAGAAAAAGCGGATTGCATGGCTTGGGAAAGTGGGAAAACCGCCTACTTGTACCGATTGAATGCCTTAGCAGCAGGGACCTATTCTTACCAAACCAATGCGGAGATTGAGTTCATCGCCGTTGAGGGTGATGTGAACGAGTTCCTCGATGCCTATGCAACGGGAACCGCATTGGAAGATGCTGGTGCAGGAATGTGTTGTTTCGGTCTGTTGGCGCTTTTGGTCGCTCGCGGCCTTTCCGCTCGCAGCAACGCCGTTGAGGGCGTCGTTACAGCCCAAACTTGGGGTCACGGCGACGGTGCAAACCTCGAGACGGTGGTCGATTCCACGATGTCTTCTCAAGACCAAATCGTCCTGCCGTCGCAACCCGATCGTTCAACGAGTGAAGTCGTTTCATCGTCCATGTACCAAGCCATTGTTGACCAAGCCGAAAGCATCGAAAACGATGCTGTTGATGAACCAACCCCAAGCGGCAGCTTTTGGGGCGGCATCACCGAAGATTAAGCCTTCAGTTCATCGATCTGAGGCGATGGCGTTGCAGCCAACCGTTCCTCGGCGATGCTGCAATACGCTTCGGAAAGATCGACTCCGATGTAACGGCGTCCGTGCGCCTTGGCAGCCACACACGTGCTTCCTGAGCCGTTGAAGGGGTCCAACACAACATCCCCTGTGAAACTGTACATTTCGATGCAGCGTTTTGGCAATTCCACCGGAAACGGAGCTGGATGGTTCACACGAGAAGCGCGTTCGGTTGGGAAGGACCAAATGGACTTCGTGTGTTGAATAAAGTCCTCCTTGGGGATGGTATCGGTTCGACCTTCCGCTCTTTCTTTTTTGCTTCTTGGCAACTTGTAGTCGCCTTTTGAAAACACCAAAATGTACTCGTGGATGTCTCGCAAGCAAGGGTTTGAGGCGGATTGGAACGAGCCCCAAGCACACGAAGAACCGGCACTGGCGGATTTGTCCCATATGATTTCACCACGCATGAGAAAACCCAGGTTGTGCATGATGAGGTTGACGTGTGAAGACAACGGAATGTAGGGCTTGCGCCCCAAGTTTGCAACGTTGACAACCATTCGCCCGCCCGGAGTGAGCACGCGATAGCACTCGGCGAACACGTCGTGCAGCAACGTGAGGTACTCCTCGAGAGCCAAATCTTGGTCGTATTCCTTTGAAGCGTTGTAGGGAGGGGAAGTAACAACCAGGTGAACGCAATTGTCGGGCAGCCCCAATCGCCGCGAATCACCGCACACCAGCCGGTCCATCATGTCCTCAGGGCAAGGTTGTGCGTCCCCTACATCGCGTTGAGCAACCAGCCCTTCGTTCATCCGACTGCCGTAGTAGACCGACGCATCGTGACCTTCTCGCTTGGACACGCCAAACGCCGAAGTCACCGTCTTTGCTCGGCGACGAGCACGGTCCATGGTGGAAGGGTCCACCGGCGAGTCGTCAACCATAGGCGTCAGCGGTCTTGAGCGACTTATGAGCGTTCGCGCCCTTGACCGGGGTCAGACGCGCGTTGTGCCACCCATCAATAGAGACCGACCAAGGCCAACCACGTCTTTGCTTGACGTTGCAGGGCCTCGACCGGGAGCGTATCTGGTTTGGAGAACCTCAGCGTCACCTTCCCGTTCAAATGAAGGCGGAGTGCTGGGTCAAGCGCTTCAGGATGGTAATGGAGCGGCAAGACGTACAACCCGACGTGCTTCTTCTGGATTCTCAATTTAAGGAACGGTCGACCCGAGGGTGTGTCAATCGCCCAATCTCCGGGTTCATCGCGAACCTGCACCAACCCTCGGCATGCCGGGGCAAGGACTTCTTTGATGGCGGCCCAAACGAACAGGAAATCTTCGTTCTTCATGCCACGCCGCCCCTGTTTCACCTGCGATGGTCCAAGCCGTTGATGCTGGCGAGCATCACAGGGATGAAAAACTGAATGCTCCTGAGCGCGACATGGTCAAGGTGCTCACCTTTGACGATGTGAACGTTGATGGAAAAACCGTGTTGCTCCGCGTGGACATCAACAGCCCTCTTGACCCGGGAACCAAAGCCTTCCTGGACGACACCCGCATTCAGGCGATTTTGCCGACATTGCAACGCTTGGTGAAGGCGAGGGTGATCGTGCTGGCCCATCAATCCCGTCCGGGGAAAAACGACTTCACAAGCACGTTAGGGCACTCGCGTGAACTCGGGCGACTGCTCGGACGTCAAGTGAAATGGGTGGAAGACATCCACGGGCCCAACGCCATGGCGGCCATTGAAGGCCTCGAACCAGGGGAAATTTTGATGCTCAACAACGTCAGGATGGACGAAGAAGAAACCTCACCCAGCCAAGACATTGATGCGATGGCAGAAACCTCTCTGGTCCAACACCTCGCCAGTGTTGCGGACCTGTTCGTCAACGACGCCTTCGCTTGTGCCCACCGGGCCTCCCCCTCCATCGTTGGCTTCACCCACCTCTTGCCTTGCGTTGCTGGAGAACTCATGGGTGATGAATTGAAGAAACTGGGGGAGGCGCTCGAATCTCCCACCCGCCCCTGTTTGGCCGTACTGGGCGGCGTCAAGGTCAACGATTCCATCCAGGTGGCCGACAACATGCTTCGCAACGGCATTGCCGATGAAGTCTGGCCCACCGGTGGAGTGGCCAATCTCCTCTTGGATTTGGCAGGCATCGACATCGGTGACGTGAACCGTTCTTTCCTCAAAAACGAACTCGGCGACCACTGGATGACCACCATCGGTCAGGCCAAGGCCCTTATCACCGACCACGGCGACCAAATCCATCTCCCCGTTGACGTGGCGGCCAATGTGGAAGGCAACCGAGTGGACATGAGCATTGACAACCTTCCCCTTGAAGCCCCGCTGTTTGACATGGGTTTGGCATCCATTCGTCACCTCTCCAACGCCATAAAAAGCGCTGGAACCGTCATTCTCAACGGACCAGCTGGCGTGTTTGAATTGAATGATTTTGCCCTTGGCACCGTCGAGATGCTCAACGCCTGTGCAGAGTCCAACGCTTATGTTGTCGTGGGTGGCGGCCACACCGCTACGTTGGTGGCCAAGCGAGGGCTTGCCAGCAAAATGGGCCACGTCTCAACGGGAGGCGGCGCTTGTTTGGATTTCATCGCCGGCAGAACACTGCCTGCCATTGCCAGTTTGGAAGCCAGTGCTCAATCCTTCAGCATGGACGTGAGTGTCACCGCAGAGAAGAATGTTTGAGGAGCCACTGGGGAGATTCGAACTCCCGACCTTCTGATTACGAATCA
>QXXW01000053.1:0-254 GCA_009887255.1 Candidatus Poseidoniales archaeon
CAGGGCAAGCCTTGCGTCGAAAATCGGTACGCAAAAAACTCAACGCCATTGAACGAGAATTCTCTGGCAAGAACGTGTTGCTTGTTGACGACTCCATCGTGAGAGGGACCACCAGCCAACAAATCATCGAGATGGCTCGGGAAGTCGGTGCAAAAAAGGTGTATTTTGCTTCAGCAGCACCCCCTGTCCGCCACCCCAACGTGTACGGTATCGACATGCCAACGGTTGACGAATTCATCGCCAACAACAAGACC
>QXXW01000053.1:264-14024 GCA_009887255.1 Candidatus Poseidoniales archaeon
GACGAGATTTCAGCCACCATTGGAAGCGATCGTTTGTTCTACCAAACGGTGGAAGATTTGCTGGAAGTCACCGGTCGAGAGAACCCCCTGGTGGAAGGATTCGATGCATCATGCTTCAACGGTGAATACATCACAGGAGACATCGATGAGGCCTACTTGACGAAATTAAGCGCCGCTCGTAACGACGCTGCTAAATCGGGCTCTCATCAAGACGATTCAGTCATTGAACTCCACAACGACGAAGAGGGTTGAGGTACAACGGGCGGGAGTGCTTTTCAACCCCTGTCCATTCTTGAATTCCATGGTCAACACCCTCGAGGTCTCAGCTCTGTTGCGTCCCGATGCCAAAATCAGCCATTTGGTGACCGACGCTTCACGTCATGTCGCATGGGCGGAAGGCGATGCCACCGTATGCATGGCCGTCCTGAACGATGAAGGTGCCTTCGAACCCAGCACCGTCATTGCCCACGGTCATCGTGTGACTGGCTTGCTCTATCACATGGGTCACCTTGTGGTCAGCGATGAAAGTCTGGGATGCACGTTTTACGACGCTCAGGGTGAGGCTGTTGAAGTTCATTCGCTTGAGGCAGGGGTGTTGTCGATGGAGACTTGGCGCCATCGAGTGGGTGTGATCGACGGTTTGGGCCACGTTCATGTTCTTCAACGAGGCCACGAGTCTGTGGCCTTGAGTGAACGGTTGCAATTGGGAGAATGCAACGCTCTTGCTGCCTCGGACGACACCCTCTACATCGCTTGTCACGACGGGTCCTTGGTGCAAGCGAACGACAACACCGTTTTGTGGCGACGTCCAATCCGCGGTGAGCATGGCGAACAAATTACGGCCATGGGTGTGAGTCATCGTGGTGTTTTGTTCCTGACTCGAGAAGGTCACGCACTGGTTGGCGGTGATGAAGAAGCCATCGAATTCGAAGGATGGTTGAACGGGAATCTTCTTGTTCGCACCGATATGAACGCCCGTCTGCGAACCTCGTACACTGCATCAGATGTGACGTGTTTGGGTTTTGATGATGGTACCGTACATTTTCTTCAAGACGACGGAGCATTGGCCCACGGGCTTTCTACAGGGCATCCAATCCGGGCCCTGATTCATCATGAGGGTCATGTTTTGGCCGGTTCGTGGTTTTACATCAACGGCCTTGATGCCGACGGTCGGACATGGACCGTCGAACATCAAGGCATGCCCGCTCATTTTGGGATGTTGGCCAACGGGGTGGTGGTGTTTGCAGGTGACGACCAAAACGACTACACTGCGCCTGAACCGGTTGGTCGCATCAACCTCCTCGCCGAGCTTCACGAAGTCGATGCTTCAGAGTTGACCATGTGGTTTGAGGCGCCAAACGCACCTGTTGCAGCAAGTGCAGAGGAGCTCTACGGTGCTGATGCTGGAGAAGAGGTGCTCCATCTGTTGACTTCCGATGAGCAAGTTGCTTACAACCAAGGTGGCCCAGTTGGTGAGACCATGGGTGACCTTTTGGCGGATTTGGAAAGCGATGACGATGCGTTTGCACCCGAGGCCCCCCTTCTGCTCGAAGAGGAGGATTTACTCGGCCCCGCTCTTGACGGCACACTCGATGCTGCGATGGAACCCTCCGATGATTTGTTGACCACACTTACCTCGCAGCATGCCGTTCTCGAGGCACCTCAAGCGAATGCAGGCGACGACCAAGAGCTTGTTGCTGGTCACGGGGGCTCAGTAGCGGTCCATCTCGACGGGCGGGCCACCCTCGATCCGCACGATCAAATTCGAGCTTGGTCGTGGACCGACGCATCAGGTCGGGAATTGGCCAATACCCCTCTGCTTCAACTCAATCTTCCCGTTGGAGCGTTCGGTTTTGACCTGAAGGTGTTGGACGCAAACGGGACATGGACCACAGACCGGGTTTCGGTGGTTGTCAAGGCTGGCTCAACCTCATGAAGGAGGGTGATTTCGGGTAGGCATGGGCCTCGTTGAGCCGTGGATCGAGCATTTTTTTGTTGGGCCCCTCCAAATGCGTTGTTCGGTCGTTACCGACCGGCTGACAGGTGACACGGTCGTGGTGGATGGAGGCGATGAACCCGACCGGATCATCGCGTGGATTGAACGATTCGAAGGGCGAGGACCCGATTGGTCCACAGGGCCGACGTCGTTGGCTGCTGCTCAAGCGATGAACGTCCCCTTGCGAAAGGTCGTTGCTCTGGTCAACACCCACGCCCATTTTGACCACAGTGGATTTATCCCGGCACTTTCTGAACATTTCAAGGTGGATTGGTACCTTCACCCAGACGACACGTTTCTCCAAACCTTGGCTCAGCAGTCGGGCCGCCGATACGGTCTTTCTCTTCCTGAGCCGGCGGTTGCTGACAAACACCTTGTTCCCGATTCCACCATGATGTTCGGGAGCGTTCCGATTCGTGTTCTTCACACTCCGGGTCACACCCTCGGTGGATGTTGTCTCCTCGTCGATGTCCAGGGCGATGCAGACCACGTCTTCGTGGGCGACACGCTCTTCGCAGGATCCGTAGGCAGAACCGATATCGCTCATTCCGGAGGGGATTTTGAGTTGCTTGCCTCTTCCATTCACACCCAACTCTGGCCACTTGCGCCCGACACGGTTGTTCATCCCGGTCACGGCCCGCTCACAACAATCGGTCAAGAGCGAGCGACCAATCCCTTCGTCGGCGACGATGCCGGAGACGGCGTCTACGGATTTGGAAAGTACGCTTGATCACGCCATCATGTTGGCCAGCGTTGATTGAAGCACGGGGAGTGCTTCTTCCCAGGTGGCCACGATGCCGTAGTCAGCGTGTTGGAAAATAGGCGCATCGGCATCTTTGTTGATGGCGACGATGTATTTCGAAGAGCGCATGCCAGCCAAGTGTTGAATGGCACCAGAAATGCCTACTGCGATGTAGAGGTTGGGGTTGACCGTCTTCCCGGTTTGACCGACTTGCATGGTGTGTGGAATGTCTTCCCACGTGTCGACCGCTGCCCGAGAGGCGCCCACTGCTGCACCGATGGTGTCAGCAATGCTTTCCAGATGGGTGAAGTTCTCAGGTGACCCCATGCCCCGTCCACCGGAGATGATGATGTTGGCTTCAGCAACGTCAAGCCGTTCTGAGGCTCGAGCCATGAACTCTTGGACGGAGGTGGCCACATCGCCAGTGGTGTCAACAACACTGGTTCCTTCGGCACCACCGCTGGCGGCAGGGAAAATGTTGGAGCGAACTGAAACAACCACGTGGCCGTTGATCGAAACGGTCTGCATGGCTTTTCCGGAGTACAGGGGAGAGGTGACGGTGGTTCCGTCCACGGCAACGGCGTCCTGAACAACCGAAAGCGACCGTCGAGCAGCCAGACGGGCTGCCACATCTTTGGATTGAGGTGACGACCCGGTCACGATGATGCCTTGCGGGGCAACAGCATCGATGGCAGAGGCCCATCCCTGTGCGTCGTAGTTGGCGAAGGCTTCTGCCTTGGCAGCGATGATGGACGCAGCCCCCATGCCTACGGCGCTGTTGGCGACACTGGCATCGGTGCACGGGACGATGAGGGTTGGGCTATCGCCGAGTTTCATAGCGGCTGAAACGAGTTCAGCTGTCGAAGGGTGCACGGCGTTGTTGGAGAGTTCTGCAATCACAATGGTTTCTGTCATTTCGGTTCACCTCAGATAATGTTGGCTTCTTCTCGAAGCAATTTTGCCACTTCAGCAGCTGCAACGCCGCCTTCGTAGGTTTTTCCTGCCGGCTTGGCAGGGGGGAGTGTGTGATTAACGACGACCACCGATGGAGCGGGGGCTTCGAATGAATGCACGTCAACCTTGGCTCTTTTGGCTTGCATGATGCCCTTGACATTGGGTTTTCGGACTTTGAAATTGCCCTTGTCGCAGGAGATCACGGCAGGCACGGGTACGCTGAGTTTGACCTGACCCCCGTGGGAGGGGGCCATAACGGACACGCCCGAGGTGAAGTCGGCTCCAATAATGTTGGAGACCGAGGCCCAGCCGAGTCGCTCTGCGAGTCCTGGGCCGGTTGAACCTGCGCCAGTGTCAGCTGCGGATTTCCCGCAATACACAACCTCAGCACCCAAGGCCTGAACGGCGTGGGAGAGGACGGTTTGAAGACCGTTGGAATCCAGTGGTTCGGCGTTGTCAACACGCACGATGTTGTCAACCCCGATGGCTTTGGCGTCCTTGAGGATCTTGTCGGCGGCGGGGCCGCCAACGGTAAGGGCCGTCACTTCTCCACCCGACGCTTCCTTGTGACGAAGGGCCGTTTCAACGGCAAATTCGTCGTAAGGGCTCATGACCATCTTCACGGCTGAGAGATCGACTCGGTCGGAACCGATGACGATTTTTGCGTTGGTGTCGGGAACTTGCTTGACCAGAACGAGAATGTGGGGCATGACATCAGTCTCCTTAGTAAAACGAACCACCTTGGTTCAATTCATGAACCTTGTCACACCTCCACATGATGCATTCGGAGGTCATCCCGGACGAGACGGGTAGGTTAATCAACCGTCAACACAGCGGCAAAACTCCATGACATCCAAAAGCGATATTGACTTGACAGATGAAGACAAAACGGTCTTGGCCTCTTGGCGGAACATAATAGAAACACACTATTTCGAAGACATCCAACGGCTGAGTCACTACACGGACGATGTGTTTGGATTGGAGGTTGAACACTCGGACTTGGCGAAGGACGACGAATTGAATGCCATGTTCCACGCTCGCCCATTCCATTGCTTGATGCTTGGCAACATGGTGCTGAGGGAGCAGTTCAACATGGCGGGTGTTCAAATGAGGGGGGCAATCCGTGTCGTTCGACTTTCTGAAGAGTACAGGAATTCAATTGAGGAACTCAGGATGCGGAACAGAAACACCATCGTGACCGTTGACGTCAAGGTCGTTTCGATGAGCGAACCCTACGGGTGGCTAAAAATTGCCAAATACCGATGCAGAGATTGCAGCGATGAAGTGATCATCAATCAGCGAAGGGCAAGGGAGCGAGAAAGTCCACGTTATTGCAAGTCTTGCCTTCAAAAGTCTCGTGATGAGGACAATGACGAGGAACACCGGTTGTTCGCCATCATGCATTCACCAAACTTTGCCATGGTGTTGGAGGAATGCTACTACGAAGACGCTCAGAACATGATGATTCGTCACGTGTCGCACGACAGTAAAGGCAATGCGTTTCCAGGCACGGGTCTCAACACCCAAATGGCCATCGTTTCTGACGAATTGGTAGGCGGGATGGATTCTTCTGAATTCTACCGGCTCAATGGCGTGGTCAAGGTCGAACCTCTACGGGACCGAAATTTCCTCAAGGACACTCGCCGGGTGTTGGTCGTCGACGTGTTCAGCGCCGAAGCGCTTGGTTTGAAAGAGTGATCAGTTCAAAAGAGCGTTCACGGCATGAAGGTGCTCAGGGTATTGTTCAAAGTGTGCTTCCACCGAATTCAGCCCTCTTGCGAGTCCATCGGCTACGCCAAACTTTGCGTCGAGTGGATGGAGTGTTCCGTCCATGACAGCGTTTCGAAACTCTTCAAGCGTCGTCCATGTGGACGGCTCACCGAACCTTGGGTCAGGTGTGACCACAATTTCTCCAAACTCTGCCAAAACGATGTGCTCGGCCAGCTCATAAACAGGAGATTGTGGATCTTCAGGAGAAATGTAGGCTTTGCGCATTTTCTTCCTGATTTGTTCGGGCGTGTCGTGCAACAGCAAGGCGCCTCCGGGGTTGGATTTCGACATCTTGTGGTCAAAGGATTCCATGCGGCTACCTGAGGCTTTGAGCGAAGAAATGATTGGGGTGTGCAAGCAGGTGGCTTTTTTCCACCCGTGCTTTGATGCCACGTCCCTCATGAACATGTGGGCCTTTCGTTGATCCATCCCCCCAATGGCCACGTCAATGTCCATCTCGAAAATGTCAGCAGCCTGCATGGCGGGATAGAAGAATTTTGAGAGGTCATGGTCAGAGGATGCCTCGTCGCGTCCCATAATGGTGAAGGTTTTACGCACCATGGCAAGGGTGGCACCTTTGGAACACTTGAGCACCCTTGCCCAGTAGTCCCCAGATTCCATCACCTCTGAAGCCCATCTGAACTGCAATTGACCGGGACCTCTCCCCTCTGGTGGATGGTGCAAGAGGGCCCTGAAGGTGTCTTCCATGTACCTAGCCGTTGTTTGGATGGCCTCCATGTTGCCTGAAAATTTGTCGTTGACCCATGCGTGCCAGTCAGCAAGAAACACCATGACGTTGGCTCGTGCGTCCAACATTCGACGCAATTGTAATGCCAACACTTTCCAACCAATGTGAGCTTTTCCACTTGGTTCAAAGCCGACATAACACTGGACAACATCGTCCCCTGAGGCGGATGTTTGATCAGCAAGGCAGTGAACCAAATGGTCCAAACCAACCGCTTCTTCAACAGAAGCAGTCATCTTCAGTATTCGCTGTTGTTGGTCTTCGGCCAACGAGTCAAATCCAGTGGTGTTGCGAATTCCGTCGATCACGCTATCTGTCGACAATCCATCCCCTCAGAACAGGTCGTTGAGTTTCTTGACTTGAGATTCAGAGGGTGGAACGCCTTCTTCAATGTTGGATTCAAGCATGGCGATCAACTCGTGAGCCTTGGTGATGGAGGCTTCTGGTAGGTCGCTCATCAATTCCATGGATTTGTGGGCCATTTTGATGGCTGACTTTGCCTTGGAGAATTTCTTGGCTTCTTCCTTGGCCTTGTCCCCGCGCTGCTTGGGTGTGTATCCAGTTGCTTCGTCGAGAAAACCGGACCATCTTCGGCGTGACTCCATGGCTTGTTCTCTGCCGCCGCTTGCCTCAAGGAACGTGCCGAGGTCGGCACCTTTCATTTGTTCAACCTCGACTGAAAGTTTCCCCTGCTCGTCGAAATGGCCTTGGACGGACGTTAAGATGCCGAACGAAGCAGCGAATTTCCCATCTGAATCCACGTTCACGTCCTCAAAATACCGGGTAGCCAGCACCGCCAAACCGGCGTTTCCGCCCATGCTTTTTACCAACCCTCGCTTGACCGCAAATCGTTCCATGGCATGGGCACCGGCTCCAGCCATATTAGGTGTGCCCACCGTTTAGAAGCATGGACTCCTCTTGCGACAACTTATCATGGAGTCTTCTTCCACGGTCAGCCATGCGTCGTGCGCTCGCTCTGGTTCTTGTGACGATTCTCTTCCTGCCTACAGCCCAAGCCGAAGACATCGTCACGAGGATCGAGATGACCGAGGTTGGCGTTCTTGGAGATACGGATTTGGGCGTACTCGGGGGGGCGGTGTCTCCCGATGGAGAAACCGTTTTGCTGTACGGTATGGACGGTTACACCCATCTCATCTCTGCTTTAAATCCTCAGAACAGAGGAGATGATGTTGATCTTTCAACCGGCCAGACGGCGGATGTCAACGATGTCAATTGGCACCCCCGTGGGAACACGGCCCTCTTGGTCGGGGACAACGGGATGGCCATGCGGTACGATACATACGACCACAGCATCACCAACGTCAACGGTTCCTTCACCGTTCTTGGGCAAACGTTGACCAGTGTCATATGGCGCCCTGCCGGCGATTTTGCCTATGTTGGGTCGGAGGACGGCTCGATTTGGAAATTTGCTGAGCACACCGGTTTTGAGGCCCTTGAAAACACGCGCAACAGCGCCATTACCGACCTTGAATGCCATCGTAATTACAACATCTGCTTTGCCAGTTCGCTAAGCGATGGTGTTGCTGTGATCGATCAGGGCGACGAACTCACCTGGTTAGCGAACACCGATGGTGAAACATGGGTTGCCGTGGATTGTGCTGATGCGCTTCTCAACGAATGCACGGCGTTTGGCAGCGGGTTGCGAACCAACGTTTTGGAAATCAACACCATCGACGCCGCTCAAACTCGGGCATCATCGACCTTTGCAGTGGATTTGTTGGTCGCCGATCACACGGGGGTCTCTCCGGGGAACGATGCGTCAACGTTGATTCACATCGCACCGCTCGGGTTGCTCCGTCATGAACCGGTGAGCAACACCGTGTACACCGTTCTTGTCCCGGACGACGCCGTAGCTTTCGATGAGGTCATCGGTGGACGGGCCATGGCAGCCGTGTGGGAGCATGCAGAGCATGAAGGTTTCTTCATCACACAATTCGGAAACATTGTTGCGTTTGAACCGGCCGTTGAGGAGGTTGAAATGAACATCATGACCGTGTTGGTCTTCGGGGCAGTCGCCGTATCCGTCCCCGGCGTGATTCTCGGACTTATTTACATGAACAGCCCGTGGCTTCAGCGAAAGTACAACCAGTGGCGATTTGGAAAGAAACAAGACTGAGAAGCGAACACTCCAAGGGGTATGTTCATCAATCTCGGGCGTGGCCATTGAAACGAGGGAGTTTTCATGGAACCGTTTGAAGGACTTGATTTCTACGATATCGAAAGTTTGCTGACCGAAGAAGAAATCATGATTCGCGACATGGTTCGTGAATGGGTAGACGAATCGGTTTTACCAAGGATTGAGCAGGCATGTGAAGACGGCGAATTCTACGATGAATGGCGAGTCGCTCTGGGGGAAATGGGCGTTCTCGGCGCACCACTGAAGGGGTATGGTTGCCCCGGCCTCTCCTATGTTGCATACGGTCTTATTTGCCAAGAACTTGAACGAGGTGACAGCGGTCTTCGCTCGTTTGCTTCGGTCCAAGGCTCGTTGGCCATGTACCCCATTTGGGACTTTGGAAGCGAAGAGCAGAAGGAGAAGTACCTTCCAAAAATGGCATCGGGCGAATGGGTTGGGTGCTTTGGTCTGACGGAACCCGACTACGGTTCCAACCCCGGTGACATGGTTACCAAAGCCGAAGACATGGGGGATCACTATCTCCTCAACGGCGCAAAAATGTGGATCACAAACGGCACCATCGCCCAAGTGGCCGTCGTATGGGCCAAACTTGACGGCGTGATTCGCGGTTTCATCGTTGAGAAAGGAGATGAAGGCTTCTCTGCACCTGAAATGAAGGGCAAACATTCCCTCAAAGCGAGTGTCACCAGCGAACTTGTGTTCCAGGACTGTAAGATTCCAAAAGACCGCATGCTCCCAGACGTCAAAGGCCTCAGAGGCCCATTCTCGTGCTTGAACAACGCCCGCTTTGGCATCTCATGGGGTGCTTTGGGCTCGGCCATGGCCTGCTTCCACAGTGCGAAAACCTACGCTCTTTCCAGAATTCAATTCGATCACCCCATTGCATCCTACCAATTGATCCAAAACAAACTGGCTTGGATGCTCCGAGAAATCACGAAGGGACAACTTCTCGCCTATCATCTCGGTCGAAAGAAGGACGACGGCACGTGGTTCCCAGAACAAATCTCGTTGGCCAAGATGAACAACGTTGACATCGCTTTGGAAATTGCTCGGGTCTCACGAGACATCCATGGCGCCAACGGCATCCTTGACGAATATCCCGTGATGCGTCACATGGCGAACCTGGAATCGGTGAAAACCTACGAAGGAACCCACGATATTCACAACCTCATTCTTGGACGCTACATCACTGGAATCCAGGCCTTTACTCGAAACGCTTGATGCCGTCCGCTCTGTTGAATGGAGCGGTCTTGCTCGCTGTTGATCGTTTCTTCCATCAACCAAGGCCATTCATCCCTGTGCCCCGTTCCACACACACCTTCACCGTGACGTGGAGCAGGTTGTCAGCAGGTTCTCTTTTCATCACTGAATCCAGTGATGTACGAGTGGGCAACCGGGGGCACATCCTCCCGCCTTCGCACCCTTCCGTTTCAGACGGATGGGAGCAGACCGACACGAGCCAAAGCGCCCCACACCGGGTCAAGGAAGCCGGGCAAGAATCGATGCCGGAGGTAGACCGTGGCGGCTAAGGAAATCTTTTGCACCTTGTTGAGTTTTACACGAGCGGTAAAGACGTCGCCCTGCTGTTTCTCAATTTGCTTCAATATTTTATCGTAAAATGCAATCATTGCAGCGGGAGAATACCGGGTGCGGCGAGGGAGCAGGGGGAGCAATTGTCGTGCTTCCTCCAAGTATGTTCGAGCGCGGGCAGCGTATTCTCTGCAATACGGCTCCCAGTGCTTGTTCAAGACGATTCGGCCTGCAAGTTCTTTCTCGGTCATTTGATTCTTTTCAAGTTCATCAAGGGGAAGGTAGACCCGATCTCGCTGAATGTCTTCCCCAACGTCCCGCAACACATTGGTGAGTTGCATGAAGATGCCCCAAGATTCTGCGAACTTTTTGGCCATGGGGTCGTCGTAACCGTAGACTTCAATGCACATCAATCCAACCACCGATGCAACTCGGTAGCAGTAAACGTACAATTCATCAAAGGTCCTGTATCGGTTGTTGTAGAGGTCGTCTTCCATGCCGGAAATCAGGTCATCGAAGACATCTCGACTGATTCCGTATCGTGTGATGGTGTCCTTCAGGGCGAGGAAGACCGGGTCGGTAGAATGCACATCGGTGTAGCAGGTGGAGAGTTTTTTCCTGAAGAAGAACAGTTGCGTGATTTTGTTGAGGTAAGCTTCTTCATCAAGGATGGTTCCTTGGTTTTGCAGGCTCTCAAGTTGTTGCCGATACGCCATGGCTTCGGGATCCATTTCGCCAGCGCCCCCGGGGAATCGGTCAGCCCAGTCGCCGTCAGCAATGTCGTCGGCGCGACGGCAAAAAGCGTAAATGGCGCACATGGCCAACCGTTGGTCATCGGGGAGATACTTGAACGAATGATAGAAGTTGCCGGCTTCTCGCTTGGTTAATTCCTCACAGTAACGGTAAGCCAGCTTGTGGAGTTCAGCGGGTGGTTGCTCAGACCAAATTGGAGCGTCAAGATGAACGAACGGGTCCGCAAGTTCGTTTTTGTCCGTGACAATGCCGATGAAGGATGCACCTTCTTTGAGGGCTTCCATGGCGGTGAGGCTCACCGCCTTCACAGCGTCTCGGGCCAGCGTGACACCCGCTCGCAGACGCTCTACAGTCGTCGGTGCTGACGTGCTGGCCTCCCCTTCTCGGCTTGATGCGTTGCCCTTCAACGGGAAGAGCAAATCAAGGGGTTTGCGGCGTTCCAGCATCCAGACCAATGGCCGCTCACTTCGCTGGTTTAAGAGACCTCTGTTTTGGAGTGCGGCCGTTTCGTTTACAGGCGCCGGTTAAGGTGCTGAGGTGGCGGTCGATTGCTTTCACTATAGAACGGTTCATACGTCTTTGTTCTTTGCCAAAAGGCGACGAACGCCTCCTGGGATCAACAAGGCGCGAAGCAACCTTCTTGCGTAGGACTTCATTTCGTCCCGTGTCACCTTGATTCGCTCATCGGAATTCAGGATGTTTCCTTCTCGCAACAGCGTAACGGTTCGTTGAGCCACCAGGACCGGCAACAGACACGAGGCCTTGAGTCGGAATTGCGTTTCGGGAATCATGTGGATGTAGGCTGTGGCGGCTTCGAGGTGTTCGTTCGTTAAATCGAGGTAACGATCGTACACCGGGCGGAAGGTGTCGAGATGGCTGTCGTCCATGAGGTCCGCCGGTTTGAGCCCAACTTGGGCGAGGGCGTCGGCTGGAAGGTAACAGCGGCCAAACCGCAGATCCTCGGGGATGTCACGTAGAATGTTGATCATTTGGAGGGCTTTTCCGAAGCGAATACCCAACGCCATGAATTTCTCCTCTTCTTCAGGTTTGAGGGTCATCAGATGGGCCAGTGACATCTCGGTCCAAAACACCCCGACGCAGCCTGCGACCCTGAAGGTGTAATCGTCAAGTTCCTCGTTGTTGGCGAGGGCGGAAAGGGTGCCGCCTTCGTTGGCTGGACCAAACCTTTGCAGGTCGAGGACTTGTCCGCCGACGATCACGTCAAGGCAGTCAAGCATTCTTGTGCGGTCTTCAGGACCGTATTCTTCGAGTCCTGCGACAACTTTGGGCACGTGCCTCAACAATTCCGCTTCATGTGGGTTGGTCTGAGCGTCGGCAAGTGCCGTCAAATCAGGAAGATCCTCTGCTTGACCTTGGACTGCGGCGTTGTAGTGTTCAAGATGTTGGAGAAGCACCTCAGTGTCACCGTTCTTGGTGTCAGCGATGGTGTCCGCAACTCGAGCGAGCAGATAGAGGAGGCCAATTTGCCCTCTGGTTTTTTTTGGCAGGTACTTCAGTGTAGGGTAGAAGGACCGTGAGGTTCGTTCCAGCAAACCATCAATTTCTTCATTTACCAACACCGGCATGGTTCTCCCCGTGCGGACCAATCAGCAGACCGGCATGAACATATGCGTCTCCGTTGGTCAGGGCTCGTCTGATATCGGATGACTTTTTTGGGCATATATGGGGAATCCTTTAGGAATGGTTGCCGGTGTATGAAGAGAGGGAGAAGAATGAACTGCAATTCCTGCGGAGCCGAAATCCCCGCTGACAGCATGTTTTGCACCGAATGCGGTGCACGCCAAGACAACTCGGTCGCCGGAGGGTTTGCACCCCCTGCACCCTCTGCAATTCAGCAACCTCCTGTCAACTCGATACCCACCTTTCCACAACAACAGCGGACGTTTGATCCAATAGCTGGCCAGGAACAACGCGCTCAACAGGAAGCCAACATGCGTGGTATGGGTCAAGTTCCGGTGGACGCCCTCCAAGGCATGGCTCAAGGGCTCAACCAGCATCAAAATCTTCCACCAGGCATGTATCCTCAACAGCCCGTGGGGGGTTATCCCCCTCAGCAGGGTTACCCCGGCCAGACTTTGCCACCCCAGCAAGGCATGTCACCTCAGCAAGGCATGCCGCCACAACAAGGCATACCGCAACAACAGGGCATGCCACCTCAGCAGGGCATGCCGCCACAACAGGGCATGAGGGGGATGGTCCAACAACCGGGTCCGGGCGGTCGCCTCCCCAGCAACGTGGCGCCGATGAACGATTTGCCTTCTTCGGCAAGAGCGCCATTGTCAAGCGGTGCCATGCCCTCCGGCAGCAACGTTTCTCCTCTCAATCCAGGTGGTACTCACATCGCCAACAACCCCGCCAATTCGCCAACAGATGCCATGGTCAATCGTCTGGCTGAAGCAGAACGAGCGGTGAAAGATGAGCGAAGAAGCCAGTGGTTGTCGATGAATCAATCCTCGGCTTCCTCCGTGCTGGCCAACCTCGGTGCAGGAGGCGAGCTTCCCTCACATTTGCGGGGAGCGGACGCACAAGCATCGACAGCAGCGAACATATTAGCCGGAGCAGGAGAAGTCACCACAAAGGATGCACCAAACGATGCCCTTTTGAGAAGGATTTCAGAAGTGGCCGTTCGCCGCGTGGCTCGAAAGCGTGGTGTTGCGGTCGATGCTCCACAAACGAAATTGAAAGACGACATCTTCACCGTGAACGTGACTTACATTGATGACGGGCGTGTGCTTGACACCCCCGAATCGTTGAATCAGGCGTTTCACCAAGCGATTCAAACCGAAATGGCGCTCAAAGGTTACGACGTTTCTGTTGAAGTCGTCATGTTCCGATCAAAGGACGGCACAACCGAAAAACTCGGAGCCGAAGACGAAGAAGAGATGTTTGCTTGTGAAATCTGCGACGGCCTCGTGAAGGAAAGCGATTCCACTTGCCCGCATTGCGGAGCCATGTTTGAAGGCGATGAAGAAGACGCTTCAGCAACTGAAATCACATCTCCTGCACCAAAGAGCAGCGGTCCTCCCGGTCCGAAGAAGAGCGGTGGTCCTCCCGGTCCGAAGAAGAGCGGTGGTCCTCCCGGTCCAAAGAA
>QXXW01000054.1:0-4074 GCA_009887255.1 Candidatus Poseidoniales archaeon
ACGCCGAAATCCACCTGAAGCAGCACCGCCGTCTCGTCCGGTAGTGCGCACGCGGGCTTGTACGGTGTCGGCGTATTGACGCAGTTCAAAATCAGGGTAGATTCGAACCGATTCAAAGGAAGGTTCCTCTAAACTGCTCACCATGGTTGGTACCTCAATGATCAATCGGTGGAAGTGCGATGTTCATTCGGCCAACGACCACGCAACCGCAGCCATGCTTCGCTGCAAAACATCAGTCCGTACACCGAAGCAAGCCAGAGCGTTGGTCGCCCCCAAGTTTCGTACGAAGATTCGCTGAGGAGCACACCGTTTTGGAAGGCGAGCAGGCAGCAAAGCCACACGAGGGTTGTTCCGTGCATCAGCCATCGAATGGCGCTAAGCAACTCTTGAGAGGTGCTTTTCATTTCTGTCAATTCTGCCCTGGTAAGAACAGCACTCACGCCAACAATTTTGTCGAGGGCTGAACCTCCGTTCCAGCGGATCCGCCCCAAACGCAACCGTGTTAAGTACTCGATTCCGGTGAACAATGTGATCCACACAACGACCACTTCCAGCAACGGTTCTGCCCCTCGCAGGTCAAGCGTGGACCACGTTGCCCACCCCAGAAGGAACCACAGCCAGCTAACCAACAACAACTGGAAGGAATGTGCAAACCGACTGATTTTACGCAGCAATTCCGTGTCGTGACCCAGCACCCATTCAAGCACCAGCACGCCGGCTGCTGCGATGGTGGTCAAGGCACTGACAAGCAACCACCACCCCGATATGTCGGCGTCCCGCCACGACAACATCAACGACGACAACACCCAACCGAGCACCAGCACGGTGGCGAGGTTCACCACCGCCTGCATGGTGTAAAGAGGGTCTCGACCGTCTCGGAGTACGGCTAAACCTCCCATCAATTTCACTTCAAATGCTGAATTGTCAACGATACCGTGGCCAGCTGCAGCCATGCCGCCCGCCGCTTTGATTCGGGCCGCCTCAACAATGCTGTGGGCTTCACCGTCTTCCCACGAGCCTTCTCCTCCAGACCACGAAGATCCTCGGCTTGCAGCGTGAGCGGCGCCAGCCCCTCCTCGGCGATTTCGACCCGACGAGCGGGTTCGAGCCCACGCTCGCAATTCTGGTGAAATCAAATCCTCAACCTGATCTTCGTTCAGTGGCGCCCCGTGGTCCGTGTACAACCATCGACACTGAATGGGCACCGGATTGGGGTCCACATCCGGAGCCACCATCTGAAATTCTCCGGGCCCCAGCGTGGGCAATTGAGCGACCAAATCCTGGTCGCTGCCGCTTTCCTTGAGAAGATGGCGAACCTTCTCGACGTCTTGCGGTTGGGTGAATCGACCGATGAATGTCGTGTTGGCTTGAGCGAGGATTTTGTAGTCCACATCGCTGACGTTTTGTGTGGCGAGCACGCAAGCAACACCGTATTTTCGAGCCTGCTTGAAAATGAGTTTGATGAGGTCTTTGGCAGGTGGGTTCCGAGGGTGTGGGGGCAAATACGGTGCCACCTCATCCATGAAAAACAGAAGCTTGAGTTCACCCTCCGCCGGTTGTTGTGTAAGCATCCAATCGTAAAGTTCGCGTGAAAGCTCTTGCACGAAATATTGCTTCTGCTGTTCGTCCTGAATGGTGTTGAGGTACACGATGTTGAGCGGAATTTTTCCCGGTATCGCCGGCTCCACAAACGAATCAATGTCGATGGGGACGCCGTTTGAGAAGAGCAGCTGGTTCACGCCGCTCGAAAACGAAGCCAACCGTCGGCCGAGCTCCAATCGCGTGGCCTTTGGCAAGCGTTCTTCGAAGTCGGCCAATCCGTGCTCCATCACAACCTCAGCCCATGTTGGCGGTTTAACCACCTCTTCGCCTTCTTCCACATCGGCAAAACATTCCGGGTACAGGTGTTGGGTGAACGCCAAATGGGGGTCCCTTACAACACGCGCCAAGGATTGGAAATCGTGGACATCAAGTCCGGCTTTTGTACCCTCCACCAGAATTTCATACAGAAACGGTTTGACGGTTTTTCCTTGGGTTTTTTCAACATCGTAACCTGCCAAATTGGCGAAACCAGCCGCCACCATATCCCATGCCGTGATCGCCTCTTCGGGATCAAGCCCAGCAGGCGGTGCTCGAAACGGGTCAATGCACAGGGGCAAGCCCTTGCTTCGAAGCGGTGTCCAAATCCGGACTTCACACGAATCAAGAAGTCGGCGAGCCCGAGCGGTATCACCGTCCTTGTCTTCCAACTCATCGGTGCTGATGCCCAACGCCAACCGAGCAAGGTCGCCTTGGGGGTCAATGATGAGGGAAGGGATGCCAGCCAATGCCGCTTCTTCGATCAAGGCTTTCGCCATCACCGTCTTTCCCGATCCCGTCGATCCGAGCATGGCGCCGTGGCGAGCCAACACTTGCGGAGCAATGTCCACCGGCTCTCCAGTGTCACGCCGTCGCCCCAACAGCAACCCGCTTGGTTTGTACTGCTTGGGCCGGGAGGTGGGTTCGGCGAAGAGGTCGGTCACAAGGCCCCCCACCCCGACATCATCGAGTGAAGAGGGCGAAGCACCACCTTCTTCCGATTCCACCATGTAGGGCCAAGAACGCAGCCGGTCTTCAAAGGCGCGACGAAGGAGCCGGGGAAAACGCACACCTAAGGAGGATGAACCGGAGGCCGACCCATGCACAACATCCCCATGGCACGGCCGACATGGGACGATGAAATGCTGGCCGCAGCGGTTCGGACTCTCAACTCCCGGCACTGGGTAAAAGGCCCGGAAGGCCGAGCGTTCGGTCAAGAATTTGCTGCGATGTGCGGAGCCCATGGTGGCACCCCATGCCAGAGCGGTTCAGTGGCGCTGTGGGGGGCTCTGAACCTGCTCGACATTGGTCCGGGCGACGAAGTGTTGGTTCCTTCTTTGACCTATATCTCCACCGCCACTTGTGTGAATTTGGTCGGAGCCACACCCGTTTTTGTAGATGTGGAACCCGAACACTGGTGCGTGGATTTGGACGCTCTTGAAAAAGCAAGAACGCCCAGAACAAAAGCGGTGATTGCCGTCCACCTGTTTGGTCAAATGAGCGATGATCGCCTCCCTGCTTGGTGTAAATCACACAACATCGCCTACATCGAGGACGCTGCACAAGCTCACGGCGCAGTGTCTGCCAACGGTACGATGGCGGGGGCGGTTGGGGACGTGGCGTGCTTCTCCTTCTTCCCGTCCAAAAACCTCGCCGTCGGGGGCGAGGGTGGAATGATGATGACACATCGAGTGGATTTGGTGGCACGAATGAACGCCCTTGTGAACAACGGAAGAGATGCTCGATTGGAGGCTCAAAGCCTCGGGTCCAATTTCAGGATGTCAGAGGTTTCAGCGGCCATCGGGCGCGTGCAATTGACGCATTTACCTTCTTGGCTAGAACGAAGGAGAGCCATCGCTCAACGTTACCATCAGGCATTTGATGGAATTCGGGGCTTGACAACACCCAGCGTTCGGCCCGGAACCAAGCATGCCTGGCACCAATACTGCTTGGTGGCCGAGGATCCAGAGGGTCTACAAAAAACACTGGAACGCCACGGTGTGGATTCACGAATCTATTACAGCACACCGTGCCACCGTCAGAACGTGTACAATCAGCACCCCCAACACAACGAATCCTTTCCAGTAACCGACGACATCGCTCATCGCCTTGTGGCCATCCCGGTGTTTCACGAAATGACCGATGATGAAGTCGCCCGAGTTGTGGACGCCGTCCTCGCGTTTGCTCAACCCTGAGTCGCGTGTTTCTGTCTCAGCATGTTCGAAAGAGCGTTGTTGGACCAAGATTCCAAACCCGTGACTTCGTGGCCAACCCATTCCGGCGTCTCAAACGCCTGATCGCTTTGCGACAGTTCAATTTCCGCAAGCACGACGCCTGCCAAAGCACCCTCGAATTCGTCGATTTCCCAAACATGTTCATCCAGAGCAGCCCACTTGTAACGGGTCTTGAGAACATGAGGAAACGGGCCGTTGGCAAGCACGGCATCAAAACATTCCTTGCTCACCGTCCACTCAAGTTCCAGCGACGAGTCATGGC
>QXXW01000055.1:0-5624 GCA_009887255.1 Candidatus Poseidoniales archaeon
TATGCAGAGGAGCTTGAATCCACCCCCTTTGACCACTCGGGTACCCCGGCTTCTGTATCGGGCGTGAGACCCCGCGTTCTTCACTATTGCTCTTCGTGGAGTTGAACCAAACGCTTCGCTCCTCGATCCGGTTGAGGAGCGTTAACGATGCGTCGAATGCGTTCGATCTGGTAGGCCTCTTCCCGCTGAGTTCGGTTAAACTGAACCACCAACAGGACACAGAGAGCGACCACGACAGCCAAAACAGAAAGACTCAGAACCGCCATTTCTCCAGCGGTGTTGTCGGCTTCCTCCGCGCCTACATCGGCGAGCGGCACAGGTATTCGGGGAGTGATGTTCACGAGTTCAACCGTCAATCCAAGTCGTCCTTCCGCCCATGCATCCACGGTCCAAACAGTCCGGATTTGTTGCGAGACGTTGAATTCCATGTGTTGTTCTTCAAGAACCGTGCCTTCGTTGTCTCGCATCAACAGCGTTACTTCACCGGGAAGAGCCCCGAGATTTTCAACTTGAACATACACAACGAGAGGGTCACCAACCTTCGGCCGGAACGGAGTGGCAGATAGATCGGTTATTTCCGGTTCGAAGGCGACCCATTCCATACCCACCGAAACAGGGTTGCTTTCTGTGCCCAACCCAGAAAGGCCCCGGCCTGACCGATCGTACACATCAAACCAAACAAGAAGGACATCGCTTCTGAGCATATCAACATCGTTTGGATTCAGGTCAACGGTTGAGGCAAACAGGTGAAGAGATCCGTTCACTTCATCGAGGGGGAGATCAACGGTGTGCGTGGATCCCGGCACCAATTCACCAGCACGGTAAACCGATACATGCATGGTCAGTTCTGTTCGGTCCAGTGCGGTGTCATCCACGATGCCGATGCTGACGGGAACCTCGTTCATATCGGTTGAGCGCACCCTGTCAAGCATGCCAGATGAAAGCAGGAGACGGGGCGGACGGTCGTCAATGACAACGTTGTATTCGAGCTCATTGACCCCGTAAACTTCCATGCCTTGAGTTACCATTCGAACCGTACCGTTGTCGTGGTACATCACATTCTCGTTCATCATCAGCGTCACTTCTGTGACTGAGGTCGGCGAAAGAAGGACGTCACCGGTGATTGAACGTTCGCCGTCTGAGAGGGTCCATCCCAGCGTTCCGTTGTGAGGGGCATCCACAGCGAGAAGCGTACTGTTTCGATGAAACAAGCCCACCTGATGCTGGACTTCGTCGTTGAGATGCAACCAATGCGTGGTGGAGGTGTTCTGGCCAATGGGCTCGGTGGTGTCGCTGATGTTGATCCATCGGAGATCCAACTGGTTGGAAGCGACCCACGACCATTGATTCAATCGGAACAAACCCAACCCGAGGTCAAGGCCTTCATCCAACACGGTAAGCGATGGCACGCCTTGTTGAGTGGCGGGGTCAAAAGATGCATTCCAGGACAATCGGAATTCGAACGACACACGATTGGACGAACCACCGTTGAGAGGCACGATTTCAATTGCAGGTTGGCCGATAAAGCAGGACGCATCGTGATCAACCGTTGAAAATCGTGGCCCAAATTCAATCCAGCAGGGAGCCTCCTCCGCATTGCTCACGATGTTCAATCGCAAGGCGTCGAGCGATGTCAACCCGTTACCGTCCGTCACATCAAAGGCAAATCTGTAGGGTTGACCGGGGTACAATGTTCCGTTGTGAGCATCGAGATGAATCGATTCAATGGGAATCGTCGTATCCTGACGACGTTGAACAGAAAACGTCGCCAAATCACGATCGGCACCAAAACTTCCTCCGCCCTGCATCGGGTTGCCGGCGAGATCTTGTCCACCTACAACGACGCTCACCCTTCCCGATGATGCCTGAGCAGAAACCGCTTCGGACCAAGCAACCAGAGGCAGATCCACCTCCATCGCCTGAGCCCCTTTGTTGACGCTGAGGATTGACATGCTGTACTCTTGCTCCTCCATGAGGCCGTTGTCGTTGACGTCGTCTCGATGTTCAAGCCACGTCCACACCCTCAACGGCGGAGAAAGACCCTCTTGATCAGCGATACTCAAACGAAGGGGTACATCTTGTCCAACCATCCAAACGTGGCCCTCTGCGGGGAGTTCTCTGCCCGCATCAAGAACACGCAACTCACCCACTTGAGGGTGAACCGTATCGTGAAGCACACGAACCGGATTGAGGACTGTCGTTTGATCAAGACTGCTCGAGGTGTTGACATCAACGGGTCCGCGACGGGTGATTGATGGGGTTAATTTGAGCCAAGTGTTGCTGGGAACGCCTTCTTGTTCAATCGGTGTTGAGAGAGCAAGATCAAACCTGCCGGTGCTGTCAACTTCGCCCGACCATGCTCTCGACCAGTTGACGGCTGAATCCGACCATTCATCAGAACCCCCGGTTAAGTTTCGAGGCGGTACCGCTTCCAATGTCAACGTCACTTCAGCCTCACCCTGCCCCACCCAAGCTCCCGGAATGCCTTGAAGGCGAACTTGACCGGTGGCGGAGAGGGAGGTGTTGGAACTCAAATGGTAGGGCCACATTGGACTGGTCCAGTCGTCAAGGCGTCGCCCTTCTGCATCCGTAACCTGTAAATCGATCACCTCAAGGTCGTTCTCGATTTCATTGAACGCTGTTTTTTCAACGCCGACAGCCGGGCCAACGGACAGACCGCTCACGTCAACCGCTTGGGTCAACACGTGGAGATCATCCATGTCGTCGAGCAACCACGTGCTCTGAAGCACCCAATCCACATCGCAACTGTTCAACGTGCATGAGACGGTGGAGAGATTGGTGAGGGACGCCAACCCAGATCCTGAGGTTTGAATGAACCGAGGGGTCGAATCCAATCTGTCCACTACGATTCCAATCACCGCATCGTCAAGAGAATTGGTTGGCGATAGATGGAGCGAAATTCGGGCGATATCGGGAGCGTCATACGCCGTATCCAGGGGGTTGAAACGGGTGTGTTGTGTGCTGAAGGTGACGGTTTGTTCGGGCAACCAACGCTCATGCAAGGTTGGCATCACCGACTCCACCATGATGGGTTGAATGGAGGCATTGATGGCCATGGTGACGCCGCCCCATGCCGTGCGTACATGAAGAGGAATGTCCAGTGTTGCTCGTGTGTCGCCTTCAAACGAGTCGTTTTTCGCGTCGTTGAGCAGGCTGGCGTTCAAACGCCGTTCGTGACCAAACAGACTCGGGAGGTGATGAAGCATGGTCAAGGTTAGATCTGCTTCACCATCCAACGTGAACGGAACGGTGCAGCGGTACCAATCGCTTGGATGAAGCGGATCCAAACTGTCAAGGGAGGCATGGGGGCAAGAAGAGGTGGGTTGGACCGTCAGAACAGAAGGTGTGGAAAACGTTCCATGGAGTTGTCCATCAATGGAGATGTTCACCGAAGATGAGAAGTTTGACAGCAGGATTCGGTAGCCAAGTGTTCCCATGTCGTTGGCGAGGGAGGCCGGTGTTTCCCTACTGAAATAAGTCAGGTTGGCCGAGCCGTTGAGCGCTGTCAAAGGCGAGGAAGACCATGCTCCCCGCAAAGGATTCGGAGAATCCGAAAGAATCACATCTTCTGAGGTGTATCCAAAGAATTGAGAAGATTGGTTCACCAAACTCGTTGGGTTCACACCCAAGTCCAAGCGAACCTGCGAAGTTGGCCGTTGACAATGAACATCAACGATGGCGCGCTCAAACGAATCGCCTGCCATCGCTCCAAACACCATGGAAGTGCTCAACGATGGACGTCCGTTGATTGTAGCGTTGAGGTACCCAGCAGGACCCTGATCGGGAGCGAATCCCGTGAGCGAAAGCAAAGCCCCGTTCATGCGCCATGTCATGTTGTCACCGTACGTTCGGATGCGAACACCGTTGCTGGGGCACTCCAGGAACACGGGCAGAATTACGGTGAACGGTGACGTGACCAGCAGATTACCTTGAGACGACAAGTTCGAACCGATTGAAACCTGACTGTACGCCAACAAACTAGCTGGTGAAACGTACATTGACGACCCAAGACCCATGGAATGCACCTTAGGTGTGAGCAACGTGTTGTTCGAATTCAATGTGACTCGTAGGTGAATCGAAGGATGGAGGAGGGCATTGATGCCCAAATCAAGCGGGAAGCGTTGACCTTGGTGACCCGGTATGGGCGTCATGTTCGCATCCAAAACATCGACCGACAAGTTGGTTCCCTCCGGTTCATCGTACCACCCGTCAAGCCGCCCATACCCGTGCACTTCGTGAGGTTGAAGAGCGGCCGACACCCAAGTTCCTTGGGGTTCAAAAACGTCAATTTCGATTCCAGCATCATCGATGTACCAACCGTCTTCTTCGACGTAGGTGTCTGAGAAAAATGAGAACCGGACGCGGACGGTTTGACCTGACAGATTGGAAATGTCGAAGGTTTTGAGCTCAAACGGGCGTGCCTTGTTCGACCCGCAACCACCCGGGTTGTTCGAACCGTCGATGATGCCCTCCAAATAAAATGGAGAGCGAGGATTGGCGGTTGAAATTTGATCGTGGAACCCCGGCACGTCAGGAGGCAACAGCCACCACGTTTCGCCGCCGTCGGTGGACAACGAAACGGCTCCACCGTCCCAATTGGGTTCTGAACACATCCACGACCTGAATGAAACGCGAGCGGTGGCGTTGACAGGAATCGTGGTCTCTGGAGAGATCAAGTGAGTGTCAATGTTGTTGGCATATGCCGTGCTGAGGTTGATGGCCGCACCGTTGCTTTGGGAGTGAAAAGCACCCGGCCCGTACCCGGAAGTGTTTCTTGTTTGACCGATTTCCCAACCACTCAACCCCGTTCCTTCAACGCTCCAACCGGCTGGAGCAGTCACGGGTTGCTCAAAGGAGTCTCGATACGTCACGCCTTCGTTTCGACCAAACGCCGTTGACCACACCCATTCATTGGCAAAGCCGCTCACGTTTCCCAACCATCCCGACGGGTCTTCCGTTTGACCCAATGGGGGGTCAGTGAAATTGGCCAAGGGGGTCCGAACGGCAGGACTTGTCCCAACCTGCTGAACGATGGCAACATCGTCGATGGCAAGGCCTTCCCACCCGTTTGTTCCCGCTCCGCCGTACCCTATTCGGTGGTCCGTTTGCAACGTAAATCGGATGAGCACCTCGGACGCATTGACATGACCGCCAACGTTCGCTGGCAAACCGTGGTTGACCTTCACCCACCCAAAGGTCTCATCCCCGTAATACTGGCCTTGAGACGTGTAACCGTTACCGGGAACGCCGGGGATGCCTGAAATGAGTTGCCAGGTTGAACCGTTGTTGGTGCTGACCGAAGTAAGCAAGTTATCGGCATAGTTCCCCTCTAAATCCCAGTTGGCCCAGAATTCAAGGTCCATCTGCCCGTTAATCCCCGAAAGGTTGGCCCTCAAAAACAGATGAGCGATGGCGTCATTGGCATACACTCCGGTCATGTTCCCGTGGAACCATGCGCCGGGCTCGTCGCCTTGGTTGTGAACCACAACGTCATCCACCAACCAGCCGTCCCGCACACCGGTCATGCCGTCTGTTGCAAAACAAAAACGGACATCAAAGTCGGAGCCATAAACGATGCCTTGCGCATCGAGGTCAACAACCAC